>NZ_CAKJTM010000099.1:0-14128 GCF_917627345.1 Protofrankia sp. CiP3
TGGGACAGAGTACCGTTGCGCGGCATGCGGGCGGACTCTCCCGAGTAGCTGTGAAGCCCGGCTTATCGCGGTCGAGGTTGGAGCCAAGGGGAGGGGTCGTCCAGGTGAGGTGGATGCGCACAACCGGAAGGGAGGAAGCGCATGCATGAACCGAAGTTGCAGGGCAAGTCGTATGTCATCTCGAAGCAACTCGTGTGGGACGCGTGGCTGAAGGTTGAGGAAAATGGAGGAGCGGCCGGGCCCGACGGTGTGACGGTCGAACAGTTTGAGGCGAACGTGCGAGACCGTCTGTACGTCTTGGATTCAGATGGCCAGTGCACCGCCCGCATCGTGCTGGGAGCAGGGGCTTGGCAAGCTTGATCGTGATCGTGCAGGCTCCTGACCTGCCCCACCAGCCCGATTCGAACCCCTGCTGAGGGTCCCGACACGAGGCGGGCGGTGCACTGACCGGTTGAGACCACCCTAGCGGGCTCACGTGCCCGGCCCCACCACGCCGAAGTGGGCACCCAGCTCGCGGAAGGTCGGGTTATGGGGGAAGTCGCCGAGAGCGGCGCGCAGGAGCCGCGGGTAGGGGTCGGCGACGATCCCGTTGTCGAGGTCATGCAGGGTCTCCGACCACGCAGCCAGGGGTGTGGAGTCGGTGGCGCTGCGGCGGCGTTCACTGGGAATTCCGAGGGTGTGCAGGACGCGGTGCGCAAGGGCGTCGGAGGGGAAGGCGCGGGCCAGGGCACGCACCAGCGTGTCGCGTTCGGCCGGAGACAACGGGGACGGCACGGCATCCTCCGCCGACCCATTGTGAGTCGCCGAGGAACGCGCGCCGGCCTGCCGGGCGAGGACCGAGCGGGCGAGACCTCCGATCAGGCTGGCACGTCCGTAGGCCTCGTCGAGGTAGCTTTCGTCGTCGGCGAGCTGCCGGGCGAACCAGGCTGCGAGGTCACGGTCGTCGGCGAACAGGCACCGGCGCACCGCGGGGTCGACGTCTCGCGCCGCCCGGGTCTCCAAATTGGACGCGGCGATGGCGACCGAGCGCCGCATGTCCCGCACGTACGCGGTCGCCCGCGCCAGCCGGGCGGCAGCGGCCTCGACCCGCAGCACGTGCTCGCCGAGCGGGCCAGCACCCTCCCCGCCCCTCGGACCCGCCCAAGCGCCTTCGCCAGCCGCGATGAGCGCGTCGAGGGTGTCGACCTCCGAGTCCAACTGGCGGCGCCGTTCACGCAGCTCCTCACCACTGGCCCACACCCGCAGGTGGTAACGCAGCTTGGCGGCATGCAGGAGGTACCAGGCGAACGGCGTGAGGGCGTCATCGCCCCGCGACCACACCCAGGCGCTCAACTCGGCGTCACGGTCTGGGGGCGCGACGACGACGATCCGCCGCTCAAGGCGGGTGTCGTCGCGGCTGCCGACCTCCCACACGGCAAACCCGGCCCGGGTCGTCACCCCGCGGCCGTCGAAGTCGTGCACCGCCGGGGCTGCAGGCAGGTCCGCCCGCCACGACCGCGCCAGCCGTGCCGTCGCGGCCACTCGCTGCTGCCTGTCACCGCCGAGCTTGGCCAGGTAGAGCCGCGCGATGCCGAGCAGTCCCTCCGGCACGGCACCGCATACCTGTGTCCAGCTCCGGTCGAGGTCGGCCCAGCTCACCTCGTCCGACGATAGTGGTGCGATCATGCCGGACAGGCAGAGCACGTCGTGTTCGCGCTGCAGGATCGTCTGGCACACACCGGGGCCGGAGCTCTCCTGGGCCACCACCAAGCCGTTGCCCACGACGTCGGTGCGGTTGGCCGAAGGCAGGTCGGGGATGCCGAAGGCAGCGATCGGCGCGTCCGCTCCGAGCGTCGAACGCCACCGCGCCCAGACCTCGCAGAGGAACGCGTACGCCCGTTCGGAGTGCGGCCCGCGTACCGGCGCATAGACGTGGACGGCCAGCTCGCGGCCGGTGAGAGCAACGTCCCCGCTGGACGCCCCCGTCAGGCTCATAAGTCGATCGTAGGGACGGTGCCGCATGGCGGACCTGTGCCGGAGGACGGCCGAGCTGGCGGATCATGAGATCAACATCCGCTGACGGTACACGAAGCACTACTTTGTTATAATTTATTGTGATATACTGTTAATGACGCCCAAGGGCTATGTCCAAGAAGTTCTATATATGACCAGCTGAAGGGGCTGACTAGACCACTTGGTCTTGAAATATCCTGTCCTCGTGCCTACTCCTGACTGGACACCCGGCGACGAGAGCCGCGAGGAGGCCCTCGCCGTGCTCCAGGACACCTTGCGATGGAAGTTGACCGAGCGTGGCTGGAGCCTCGTCGACGATACCGTCCGGCTGATGCTCGCCGCGCTCGATGCACATGACCCTGTGCTCTTCCAGAAGGCGACGGACCAGCTCGACGTACTCCCGTTCCGCGGCAAGAAGGCCGGCACCGAACCGGAGGTCCCGGCGCCCGAACCGGTACGCGACCGCATCAACGACACCATCCACGGACTGGGGCAGAAATAGCACGGACCGGCGACGAACCGGTCACGGCCCGACATCTACATCGGCCTCCTCACCTACCTGCTTACCCGGGCGGCCGGTCACCTCGACCCGCGCAACCCGTCGTCGTGGCCCAGCTGGTGGATGCCCCTGGTGCCGCGCACCACTACGGCCCGACATGCATATAGGAGGCCCAGTGAGCAGGCGACAACCCCCTAGTGTCGCGTAGGTACCGGATCGTCGCGTGCAGCACGATCGCCGCCCGGCTGGCGTCGAGATGCCGAGGATCACCAGAGGTGAGGAGCTGCTCGTAGAAGTGGCGGGCAACGCGCAGAGCGACGGAATCTGCCACGATCCACCGAGTCGCAATCACATGCACGAACCCCGCCATCTGCAGCGCGCCGGCTATGTGCGCCGCCTCGTCCGGCAGTCGCACTGCGCCACGCGCCGTCTCGCAGGCGGACAGGAAAGCGAGTCGAGCGTCACTGGTATCTATTCCCATCAGGTCACTCACGCTGACCGGGCCGGCAGTGACATGGTCATAGCAGTACAGCGCGCCCGTCGCCGAGTCCCGGAGATCCTGGCTGCCGTGTCCGGCGAAGTGGAGCCACGATTTCCCCGGAAGCTCGGAAAGAAAACGCTCCTTGGTTGCCTGCTCGTTGCGGAGTACGGTACAGCCAGTCAATCGCTCCAACAGCCGAACCTCGGACTCGACCTTACGCAACTCCGGCAACATCGGCGTGTCGGACAGGCCGACGACCAGCACCTCGTCGGGCGACATAGCATCTGTACGAGCCTTCCGTGAAGAGATCAATGCCCGCAATGTCGGTGTATACGACGACACAATGGAGTCGAACAACATTTCGGCCGGTTCGGGCTCGAACGCGCCGGCTGGGCTGCCTCGGCCGGCGGCGTGCAGCGGCAGGAAGGACAGTTCTCCGGTCGGGCACCACCACATTCTCGGCCATGCCTCGTCCTCCGGTAAATGAAGTGGCTCAATGCGCAACGCGCCGAGGACGGGTGCGACCACTACGTCCCACATCCATTCCAACACGCCATCCAGAGCACCGTCCGGAGAGTCGACCTCGGGGTCTACGGCTTCGAGCATTATGTTTATCTGCCCGACAGCCGCTTCCCGATTCAGCGAGGGCAACGGGACGACCCTCAGGCCGTCGCGGGAAACGATCACTGCGTCACATCGATAGCGGCTCATATTCGCGATGATCACCGGTCCATGGCTGGCGGCCGTGCGCGGGTCTGCCAACACAGGCGGCCGGAGGAAGTCGGCCAACCCGGGCCTCTGCCGCGCTTCAGAAAGCAGCTGGCCCCATTCCTCGGCAAGTGACCGGCGGCGTCTGCCCCAATCCTCGACAGCAGCTTCGGTACCCGACGGCTTCACGAACGACGAAATGTCCACCGGGTCGGCCGAGTCGAGCTGAAGACGAATCTGGCGCATTCGTGGGGCCAGGTCCGGCGCAAAGGCGTCCAGGTCCGCCAAATAGGTACGAGCTTCCAGCGTCTGCGCGAACAAGACCCCTCTGGCCTGTTCGAGCAGCAGAACAGCCCGATCGACCTGGTCGGCCTCGAGTGCAGTTGCCGCAGCGTCCCCAGGGAGTCCCGCCAGCGACTCCAGTGCATGTATTCGATCATGTCGGCTGAGACCCTTCCAGACTACCAGCGGAAGAAGCTCGACCGCTGCGGTGTAGCCGTCCAGAGCCTCGCTCCCGCGACCGAGGGAGCTGGCCATTTCGCCCCACCATCGGGCGCACGCGATACGCCGCACCACTGGCACAGTTCCGGCCTCCGCAACCTCCCGGAAGAGCTCCATCGCGCGAAGGCCCAGCCCAGCGTCGTTCGTCGCTTCGAACTGGATGCGCAGAGCATTACCGAGGTTGGACAGGAACTTTCCGCCATCAGGAAGATCGATGGGCACGAGCCGAACGGCTTCGTCGAGAGCCTCGGCGGCTGCTTCGATATCGCCTATCTGCCCTGTTTTACCGAATCGAGCCTCCAGCGCCCCGGCAAGGTTCGACAGGAATCCCGCACGGTCGAAATATTCCGGTGAGGTCGTCTCCAACGCTTGGGTACAAACCGCGACCGCAGTGTCGAGATCGGCAAGGGCTCCTTCTTGCGAGTATCGAACCCGTAGTGCATTGCCGAGGTTCGACAGGTACATCCCTCGATGAGGATCGTCGCTCGGCGTCTCGTCGACAGCCTGCGAAAGCACGTCGACCGCCTTGTCGAGCTCGGCGATATCCCCGGTCTCTTCGAAGCGCGTCTCCAAGGAGATTCCGAGGTTGTTCATATACCGGCGACAATAGGGATTTTCTCGCGGCGTATGCGCAATGGCCTGCCGACTGAGGTCGACAGCTGCATCGATGTCGGATATTGTTCGATCTCGCCCGAACCGGACCCTTAGGGAGTTCGCGAGATTGTTTAGGTAGACTCCGATATGTGGATCGTCCGCCGACGCCAGCAGGGCAGCCTCACGGTGCGCATCGACGGCTTCGTCCAGATCGGCGGCGGCCCCAACCAACTCGAACCTCGCCCGGAGCGCATTACCGAAATTCGACAGCATGCCCGCCCGCGGACCGCTGCCGGCCGGGGCGAGCCGAACGGCCCCTCGGAGCGCATCCACGGCGTCGTCGAGATCTGCTATTCGGCCGTGGCATTCGAATCTAGCGCGCAGAGTGACGCCCAGGTTGGACAAGAACAAACTCCGGCTCGATTCGTCGTCGGCCGGCGTCGAACGCAGCGCCTCCCGAAGAGCTGTGACAGCCCTGCCCAGATCTGCTTCTGCACCGCCTTGCTCGAACTTACTCCGTAAGGCATTGCCGAGGTTACACAGATAGATCCCACGCTCGGATTCGTCGCTCGACGCGGACACGAGGAGGTTCAAAATTTCTATCGCCAGCGAGATCAATTCTGCACTTTCTGCGTAACTACCGAGTTGGCACAGCTCGATCGCCGCATGGCTGGCCTGTGTGCGTTTCTCCCCCGTATCGAGTTTGTTCTGCCGTGCCAGCACCTGTACAGCAGGCCTCAGCCTCTCGGGAACATCGTCGATGCCGTCTCGCCCGACATGGGCAAACGCTCCGATCGCCGCGGTCAAGTCCCGCACGCCTAGCAGCGGGCCGAGAACCTCGTATCGCAAATAGTACAGTCGGCCTACCACACCCGGAACGTCGCCATCTGTGCACACCAGGTCACCCTGTGAGTGGCACGCCATATCGAGCAGCGACCGGGCATCGTTCAGTGCTACTTCATCCAGCAGGTACCCCACCCTTCCAGTTCGTTCGAAGCCCCTGATACGGGTTCGGGTGGCTGCGAGAAGTTTCGACTGTAGAGATCTTTTCACGAAACGCCTCCTTCGTGCCTCCATGCGACACATTCGTGGAAAATGAAGCCCGCCTCTCCTACCCGTGCGCACGAACGCCGCCCACATCGAGAGGTTAGCCGGCCACCGTGCGCGCAGCGCGAAGGGATCGCGGCGTGCAGTGCTCCCAGGGTGTATAGCTGGCGTAGCACGAGGCCGGGATTGGTCCACACCGCGCCGCGCACGTCGTCTGCGGCTGCGTCTGCGTCAGTGCCGGGGGGTCGAGCAGAGCGAGGGCCCGGCGGAAAAGCTTGGTGCTGGCCGCGAGCAACCCCAGGTCGCGGCCGGGTTCCGCTCCTAGCCGGAGTTTCCTAGCTAATTTGATCTTGTGTGTTTGTTGGGCTGGCCGACACTCCGCCGTATGGTCCCTGACCTGCGGCGATGGGCACGCTCCCGGTCGACATTTTGGCCTGCGTTGTGTGTTACCTAAAGGGTGTCCTCACTGGTTGGGAAGAAGATCAATGGCAAGACCTACTGCTACCTGGCCGAGTCGGCCCGGGTGGACGGCAAGCCACGGATCGTCTCCCAGCGCTACCTGGGCTCGGCCGAGGACATCGCCGCGGCCATGACCGCCCGAGATGCGGCCATGCTGCCGGAACGCACCCGGCACCTGGCCTTCGGTGACGTGGCCGCGGTGTGGGGGGTGCTGGACCGCCTGGGCGTGACCGGCATCGTTGACGACGCCGTCGGGGCGCGGCGTTCCGACGCCGGGGCCGGCGTGGGCACCTACCTGGCACTGGCCGCGCTCAACCGGGTCGTCGCGCCGTGCTCGAAGGCGGCCTTCGCCGACTGGTGGGCCACCACCGCCGCCGACCGCTTCACGGAGATCGAAAATCGGGTGCTCGACCACCGCCGGTTCTGGAACGCCATGCAGGCGGTCACCCGGGGCGACCTGGCCGAGATCGAACGCCGGCTCGCCCTGCGGGTGGCCGAGACATACGAGCTCGACGTCTCCGCGGTGGCCCTGGGCATGACCAACTTCGCGACCTCCATCGACTCCACCAACGCCAAAGCCCCGCTGGCCCAACGGGGAAAGGCGAAGCAGAAGCGCTACGACCTGCGCATCGTGGGCCTGGGCCTGGTGGTCACCCGCGACGGCGGCATCCCCCTGGTCTCTCAGCTTGAGTTTTAAGTGCGCCACGAACGCAGAGAGTGAGGTTGCATAGGCGGACCGTACTCGATGCGGTGCTGTGCAGGAGATGAGGGTTTTGTGGCCCTTCGGCGTCGCCCTGCGGGGGGAGGCGCCAAACCACCTTGAGCTGCGTTGCCTGAAGACCGTCGTGGTGAGCGTCGAGGAAAAGGCGCGTGCGTGAGCGCGTCAGGTGGGGACCAGGAAGGCGAGCGAGAGCGAACCGCTGATGACGTGTCGAAACAAGAAGACGACATTGAAGCCGGGGCGGTTAAATGGTCCCGGGATGAGCCTGGCGGGTGCCCGCCTATTGGCCAGGTGGTGTCCGGCATGGAGGCGGTGCGAGCCTGGTCTGCGGCTTCTGCATGGAACGTGGGAAGGCGAGTGTCGATACTGGGAATGCCGGCCGTTCGGCCCGGCGGACCCGAGAGGGAGTGCGCCGAGCAGCAGAAACTGTGAGGCGTCGAGTACCGATGCGGCACCGCCGACGGACCGGCTCGTAGTAGTGGTGAAGCCCCTGTAATGGGGGTGGAGCGAAGGGGCCGGCTCATCTACGACTGCACACCGGCAACCGGGAGAAAATCTTCCCCGGGATGACGAGCAACCGGAGTAAGACTCTGGGAGGACGCGAGTGGGCACGTCAGATCCGGAAAGTAAGCCGTTCCAGATACCGAAGCAACTGGTGTGGAAGGCGTACAAGAGCGTCAAGGCGAACGATGGTGCCGCTGGGGTTGACGGGTGCTCCGTCGAGGACTTCGAGAAGGATCTGAAGGGCAACCTGTACAAGATCTGGAATCGGATGTCCTCGGGGAGTTATTTCCCGCCCCCGGTGCGGGCGGTCGAGATACCGAAGCAGCATGGCGGTGGGACGAGGATTTTAGGCGTGCCCACCGTGGCCGACAGAATAGCACAGACAGTGGTCGCGCTGTCCCTGGAACCGCGGATGGAATCGATTTTCCACGACGATTCCTACGGGTACCGGCCGGGGCGGTCGCAGCTGATGGCGGTGGAAAAGTGCCGCCAGCGGTGCTGGGAGAAGGACTGGGTGATTGATCTTGATATCCAGAAGTTCTTTGATTCTGTTGACCATGATCTTATGGTCAAGGCGGTGGAGGCCAACACCGACCAGAAATGGGTGGTGTTGTACGTCAGGCGGTGGCTGGTGGCTCCGATCCAGATGCCCGACGGCAGGCTGGTGGAGCGGGACCGCGGTACCCCGCAGGGGTCCGCGATTACGCCCCCAACGCACTTGGCAACTTCGAGTTCGAGGTCACGCTGAGCTACCGGCGGCTGGAACTGCCTCGGCGTGTCGAGGTGACGTCACGACACAGACGGTAGTATTGATCTGCCTGTGGGCGATCGTCGTCGTGTGGGTGCGGGTGAGTACGCCGAGCGGGTGAACGCGGCGGCGCAGCTGCTGGAGGGCGGCGTTCCGATCAGGGACGCCGCCCTTCTGCTGTCCGCGCGGTTTGGGGTTTCGTTGCGGCAGGCCCAGCGTTACGCCGATTCGGCGGTGGGTGGGCGGGTGGTCGTGCCTGCGCCGACGGTGGTGTTCACGGTCAAGCTTCCCGCTGTGCTGGCCGAGCGCATACGCGAGGAAGCCCGGGTCCGCGGCACGACGATTTCGTCGCTCGTGACCGGCGCCTTGTCGGACTGTCTCGTCTCAGCCGGGGCGGG
Organism: Protofrankia sp. CiP3; assembly: GCF_917627345.1. Classification (NCBI taxonomy): domain Bacteria; kingdom Bacillati; phylum Actinomycetota; class Actinomycetes; order Frankiales; family Frankiaceae; genus Protofrankia; species Protofrankia sp. CiP3. Next base: position 8,653 of record NZ_CAKJTM010000099.1, read on the forward strand.
AAGTTCGACGGATGCATGAGCGGGCGATCACCCTGGAGTATGTGTTCGACCGCCACGCGGCCCGGGATCTGTCGATCGCGTACGGAGTCCTGGTCCCACCGCGGCGGCTGAAAATCCAGACGGACCAGCAGACAGGAGACACGCATGGTGAACGTGGCGGTTTATGCCCGGGTGTCGTCGGACCGGCAGAAGAAGAACGAGACGATCGTCTCGCAGACGGCGGCGCTGCGTGAACACGCCCGGCAGATGGGGGCGGTACTTCCGGCAGAGTGGGTTTTCGAGGACGACGGCTATTCGGGTGCGACGCTGACACGCCCAGCGCTGGAACGGCTGCGGGACCTGGTCGCGGCGGTGCAGATCGACGTGGTGCTGTGCTATTCCCCGGACCGGCTCGCCCGAAAATTCGCCTACCAGGCGCTGCTGATCGAGGAGTTCGCGCGGGCGGGTACCCGCGTCGAGTTCGTCAAAGGTCCTCGCGGGGACAGCCCGGAAGACCAGCTCATGGTCCAGTTCCAGGGAATGTTCGCGGAATATGAGAAAGCTCAGATCTTGGAGCGTTACCGGCGCGGGAAGGCACACCGCGCTCGCGCGGGGTCGGTGAACGTGCTGTCCGGGGCGCCATTCGGATATCACTACCGCCGGCGGTCCGACCAGCTCGGCGCCGGCTACGAAGTCGTTCACCACGAGGCGATCCTGGTCACCGAGATGTTCCGCCGCTACGCAGACGAAGGCGTCTCCATCGCGGCGCTGGCCCGCTGGCTGACCGAGAAAGGCGTGCCGACCCGCACCGGCAAGAACCGCTGGGACCGGTCGGTGATCTGGGCGATGCTCCGGAACCCCGCCTACAAGGGGACGGCGGTATTCGGGAAGACAATGGTAGACAACACACCGGCCGGCCTGAACCGGGTAGCGCGGCTTGCGGGGCGTTCAACACCGCGGCCGACCAGAGTCGTCGACCGGCCTCGTGACGAGTGGGTCGAGATCCCGGTGCCCGCCCTGGTCAGCGAGGAGATATTCGAACGGGTCGCGGCCCGCCTCGAGGAGAACACGCGTTTCGCGCCCCGTAACACGAAGACTACTCCGTCACTGTTGCAGGGTCTTGCAGCGTGTTCGGGCTGCGGTTACGGTTACTACCGCACCTCGACCCGGACCACGAACAAGAAGATCTACTACTATCGCTGTCTCGGTTCTGACGACTACCGCTACGAGAACGGCCGTGTGTGCTGGAACAAGCCGGTGCGCGCCGATTACCTCGACGAGACCGTCTGGGAACACATCACAAAGCTGATCAGCGATCCGACTCTGATCCGTACCGAGATCGACAGCCGGCTGCGGCAGGCTCGTGATTCGGATCCCGCCAAGCGTGAACGCGGACAGGTCGAGCTCGCGCTCACGAAGACCACCACCGCCATCGCCCGCATGATCGAGGCTGTTCCAGGAACAGCTGGTCACACTTGATGAGCTCCGCGCGAGAATGCCCGAACTCCGCACCCGCGAATCGAACCTCCGCGGTCAACTTGACGCGCTCGACAGTCAGATCGCCGATAGCGATCTTTACCTCACCCTCGCCGCCGACCTCGAGGGATTCCTGTCACAGCTGAGCGAGAACGCGAAGAGCACGGAGATCACCGACCGTCAACGCGTCCTGCGACTGCTCGTCAAGGACGTGCTTATCGGCCCCGAGAAGATCACAATCCGGCATCGCATCCCACTTCGCCAACGAGCATCAGACCGCGACACCCCGGCCGCCAACGCCGATACGGAGGGTGATCGGAAGGCTAGTTGCCAAGTGCGTTGGGGGCGTAGAATCGGGCTGGTGGGGCAGGTCAGGAACCTGCCCGATCGCGATCAAGCTTGCCGAGCCCCCTGCTTCCAGCGCGATACAGGCGGTGCACTGACCGCTGGAGACCGCCCCTGCCAGACTGTCGCCATGGCTATCGAATGGTTAGTCCTCAAGGATGCCTTCAGGGCAGGGACAGCATTCAAATCTTTGTGCGATCTCATCACAGAAGAGCAGGTCATCGGGGCTCTAAATGTGATCAGCGATGTCAACGCAGAAGCAGCTGCGCGGCTGTTACGCGAAGCCGGAGACCGCAGCGGCGACGCTCAGAGGCAGAAGTTACAGGCAGCACTCCCCCTGCTTGAGGCCGCCTACACCGCCCGCTCCAAAGTCCTCATGAGCACTCGTCGCAGGACCGTGCATCGCGTCCGCCACCCAGTGGCAGCCCTTGAGGCGACGGCTGATGCATGTCGGCTAGCTGTTCTCTCGGCCGCAACCTATCACGCGCTGGGCAATGATGTTGCTTCCGTTCGCTCTCGTATTGCGGATGCAGTCACTCTGTGCGATCGACGTGTGAAGCAGTATGAGCGGGTTAAGTTCTGGTACATCACTTGGGCTATTGCCATGCTTGCCAGTGGTTCACGCAAGAAGAAGGAACACCTCCAAATCGTGGACGAAATCTCACGCCGGATTGATGAGGCCATGACGGCGCGTGCAGAACTAACGGGGCTTCGCCCCAGCCCGACGAGGCATGTGCGCTGTCGCCCCGGTCAGAACGCAGGCTTACGCAGGGACCTGCGATCCGCCGGCCGACCGCCGCCGCCCGCTACGCCTAGTAATGATGACCGGGGCTTAACGCCGAAAGTGCTGGTCAGGTGCGCCTGAAGGTCGCGCTGTGGAGCGGGTAGTCGCCACGATACGTCAACTTGACTCGATCTTCACGGCTTTCGCCGACCAAGCCCTCTAGAGGCAATTTCCGCTAGTTTCGACGAGGGATGAGACGTCCGCGCACTCGTCCGCGCACTGCTCTTGCGTAGAGAACGAACTTAAGATCGTTGATCGGAGACGGGTTTGGTGTTCACGGTGTGTCCGGAGGCTTCTCTGGCTGTGTGACGCTCTCAGTCCGGGATGAGCGTGGCGATCTCTTCCCGGATGGTGGTCAGCGCATCGACGGCGACGGCACGCACCCGGTCCCAGGCCCCGGTCCAGTCGCTGCCGTAGTGGACGAGGCCGAGGGAGACCTGTGCCTTCGCGGAGCGGTTTGCCGCGCCGCCGTGCTGCTGACCGGCACGCAGGGCGATCAGGTGGCGCAACGTGCCCACCCCGTCGACAGCCCGGCCGGCCGTATCGCCGAGGCGCTCCTGAAGCTGGGTCTCGAGCCGCTGCAGCGACCCCGTGTCGGGCAGACCCGCGAGCTTGAAGCTGCTGAGCACGTCGGCGAGCGCGCTGCATCGCGCGGCGAACTCCCCGCCGCTGGCCGCCGGCTGTGTCAGCAGCCCGGCGGAGGTCGCACGCGGAACGCGTAGCAGCCTCTGGCCCGTGACTACTCGCCACATGAGGTCGAGGTGGTCGAGGGCCTCGGGAAGCGCCAGCGGAGGCAACTGTTCGGTCGCGGCGATGACGGGGATGCCGACGATCTGTTCGAGAGCGGTGAGGTAGCCCTCGGCGGTGGTCACCTCACGAACGTGAGACAGCCGCAGCCGGGTGAGGTTCCACGTCCAGTCATCGGATTGGTCGTTCTGGATGCCCGACCAGGTAGCGGGTTCCCGTCGCAGTAGTGAGGCCAGCTGGCGTGGAGTCAGGGAAACGTCGGCCCGCTTGTTCACCTCTTGTGTAAAGTCGAGGCCCTGAATCGTGATCTCTTGCATCCGGTCGGGCAGCGGGATCACCCGCAGTTGGTGTTCGGCGGCCAGGCCGAGGGCGGCCAGGAACGCCCGGAGCAGGTGGCCGGTGGCGGGGTGGCGCACGTGGAACAGGCCGTGGACGGTCAAGGCGATCTGGTGGTCGGGCTCCGGGAGCACCCCGTGGCCCGGCACGCTGACGGGTCGGTAGTAGTGCTGCCAGGTGGGCAGGTTCCGCAAGGTGTCGTCGGGGTCTGGGCCGTCGGCCTCGAGGCGGAGCGCGGCGTACTGCCAAACCGGCCACGCGTCGTCGTTGGCACCGAAGCCTTCGGCGATGACCTGTAGGAGGCGCCGAGCGTCGGCTGACAGCGGGTCAAGCAGGCTGGGCATGTCCCGATGCTCTCCCCAGGGAGGGCGGAGGTCGTACCCGGCCCCTCATGTGACTCGAAAGACGGCGCGCCATTCGGCGTGCTGCGGGCACGCGCCGATGCCGGCGACTGGTCCGCTTGCGCCAGCTGGTCCCTGTTGACCGGACGCGGGGCGAATTCTAGCGATCAGTGCACCACTGGTTTGAATTCTACTAGATTGTGGGCTTCGGTGTAGGCTTCTGCAGGGGTTTTCCAGCCGAGGACCTTCCGGGGTCGGCCGTTCATTTCGGCGGCGACGGCGTCGAGTTCGGCTTGACTGGGCGGTCTCAACCGGTCAGTGCACCACCCGCATCGTGCTGGGATCCACGGGGTTCGGCATGAGGCGAACACCCGGATGATGCACTGACCGGTTGAGACCACCGAGGGCGGGGTCAAATGGTCGTAGCGACGCTCCGGCGGAGTTATACAGCTTGGATTCAGAGGGTCAGTGCACCGCCCGCCTCGTGCTGGGAGCAGGGGGCTCGGCAAGTTTGATCACGATCGGGCAGGCTCCTGACCTGCCCCAACAGCCCGATTCGAACCCTCTGCTTGGGGTCCCGGTGCGATGCGGGTGGTGCACTGACCGGTTGAGACCGCCGGGTGACCCGGGTCGGGATGGAGTCGACAGGTGTTATCTGGCGTCATCAGAGGGCCGTCCGCGACGGCGGGTGACGGACCGTTTTGTCCGTTCCTTTGGCCGTGGCGGACGGATTATCTGGGGACCGTCCACCACGTGGACAGTCGAGCGGACAGCGTGTCTGGTGCCCGCTGCTCCTCGATGCTGCTTTTGTCCTTCCCGTGGCGTACGCGTACGTGACAGTGTGACCTGCGGAAACACCGACTTCGATCTTGAAAACTACAGATAACCGGGGTCTTTTGGAAGGCATCGTTTCATATTCTTGAAGACGCGATAGGTGAGTGCTGGCTGCTCAACGCCCGTCATCTCCACAACGTGCCGGGGCGCACGACGGATGCCGCGGACGCCGCGTGGATCGCGGAGTTGGTGGAGTATGGGCTGGTCCGCCCGTCGTTCGTGCCGCCCCAGCCGATCCGGGAGTTACGGAACCTCACCCGCTACCGCAAGGCGCAGATCGAGGAACGGGTCCGGGAGGTCCAACGCCTCGACACGATCCTTCAGGATGCGGGGATCACGCTGTCGTCGGTGGCGTCCGATCTGTTGGGTACGTCCGGCCGGGCGATGCTCGACGCGCTCGCGTCCGGGACGACTGACCCGACGGTGCTCTCCGACCTGGCCAAAGGCCAGCTCCGCACGAAGATCCCGGCGTTGCGGGAAGCGTTGACCGCGTTTTTCACCGGCCACCACGCGATCATCGTGACAGAGATCCTGGCGAAGCTGGACTACCTCGACGACGCCATCGGCCGGCTCTCCGTCGAGATCGACCGGGTGATCGCCCCTTTCGCGGACACGGTCGCCTTGCTTGACACGA
>NZ_CAKJTM010000099.1:14554-16391 GCF_917627345.1 Protofrankia sp. CiP3
AGTCCGCCGGTAAATCCACAGGCGGCAAGACCCGCACAGGCTCGAAGTGGCTACGGCTCTACCTCCACGAAGCGGCCCGTGCCGCGTCCCGCACGAAGAACACCTACCTGTCCGCGCGGTACGGCCGGATCAAAGCCCGCCGCGGCCCGGCCAAGGCCCGCGTCGCGGTGGAGCACTCGATCCTGGTTGCCGCCTACCACATGCTCGACCGCGACGAGCCCTACCACGATCGTGGAGCCGACTACTTCACCCGCCGCCGCGACCCCCCGCCCGCCACGCCCGACGGTTGGCCGCCCAGATGGACGCCCTGGGCTACGACGTCGCGTTCACCAGACGCGAGACCCCACCCACCGATACCCCGAAGGCCGCCTGACAAGGACCTGAACCCAGCCTCGCCCATGCCCGGGCCCCGGCCCACAGCGGGCATCAGCCTGCCCGCTAAACCCATCGCGCCCAGGCCGTGAGGACTCGCCGCGGTCCCGGCACCGACAGTCCCTGGCCGTTCCAGCGTGGTCACCAGCGCCGTGGACCCCTCGCGATCATCGGTCACCTCATTTTCCCTCTAGTATTGACAGACCCGGTGAACGCCTCTACCGCCTACCGTGCAGGCGAGGAACGTCGTGGCGAACTGGAGCGGTGCGTTCACTGGTCCGGTCCGGGGGGTGGCGTGTCCGGCCGGTCGGGATCGGCCGCCGAGTCGGGATTGGTGACCGGGTCATGTCCGCGGCGGTAGCGGTGTGCGACGAGTAGCCCGGCGGTGAGAAGGAGCAGCAGCCCGGTGGACGCCCAGCCGGCTGTCTTCTCGACTGTGGTGTAGGAGGCGCCGGCGGCGTAGCCGAGCAGGGTGAACCCGATTCCCCAGAGCAGAGCGCCGGCGGCGTTGAAGGCGAGGAACCGGCGGTAGGGCAGGCGGGATACCCCTGCCAGACCGGGCATGACCGCGCGTAGGAACGCGGTGAAACGGCCGGCGAACACCGCCCGGCCCCCACGGGTCCGCAGGTAGGCACGGGCCCGATCTATAGCCGGGCGGCGCCGGCGCAGGATCGGTAGAGCCAGGACTCGTTCGCCGAAGTGCCGGCCCACCTCGTAGCCGACCGTGTCACCGCTGATCGCGGCGACGACCACGACCGCGGCCATCCCGGGCAGGCTGACCGCATGCTGGCTGGCCAGTACCCCGCCGAGTAGGACCGCGGTCTCACCGGGTAGTACGAACCCGATGAAAATCGCGGCCTCGCCGAAAGCAAGGACGCCGACGAGGGCGTAGGCGACCGGTCCGTGCAGGACGAGGAGATGGTGGAGCAGCCCCCCACCCGTCGCGATCGTGGAGGTGGTCATTGGAGTTACCTGGCAAACGGGGTCATGGTTAGTGGGGTAGGACGTGCATGGCGAGTTCGAACAGCCGCTCGACCTCCCGGCCGGCTTCGACGGCACATGCGGCGACGATCAGGCCGAGGGCGGCCGGGAGCGCGGCGGGTAGCCATCGGGGCGGTGGGGGCGGGGCGAGGAGCGCGGAGACCCGGCGGGTCACCGCATGCTCGTGGAACGCCAACACCGTGGGAGCAGCCGAGTCGGTGGTGGCGAGGGCGGCGTGGGTCAGTGCCACCGCGGCGAGGCCGCGGTCGGCAACCGCGGTGGCGGCGTCTTCATCGGCCCACCGTTCCAGCGCGTAGTCGCAGTCGGCGACCACCGGCCACAGCAGCGGGTTCAGGCCGGCGGCGAGACGGACCGCGAGCCGGTAGCCAAGATGGACATGACGCAGATGCGACTGTTCGTGAGCGAGTAGGACCCGCCGTTCCGCCGCGGTCAGGGCGCGCAGCAGAGCCTGTCAGATTTTTTG
>NZ_CAKJTM010000100.1:0-3468 GCF_917627345.1 Protofrankia sp. CiP3
TCACCGTCTCCCGGGGCCTTCGATGACCGACCGCTCCACCGCGGTTCCGCCGGACGACGTGATGATCCGGCTGGAGCAAGTCAGCAAGCACTATCCCGGCCAGTCCGCGCCCTGGACACCGGCCGCGTCCACCTGGATATCTCGGCGGCGGGCGGGGGGCAGTGACCACCGACCACATCGAGTTCGCCCACGCGCTGGTACAGGCCGCCAACGACTATCTCATCGACTATGAACGGATTCTCCTGGACGGCACGACCGACACCACACAAGACGGGTCGGCGATAGCGGCCTGAATCGGTTTCTTTTCATCGTGGGCTCCGGGACCAGGACGGCTGTCTGAGTTTCCTTCTTCTCCGCTCGTCCCGGACCGCTGACCCTTATTTCTTTTCGTCCACAGACAAGGTGGGTGTGATCTGTCATGGCCAGAATCAACGGTTCCCGGCCGTTTCCGGAAGTCCCGACCCGGCATCCGACGGTGGACGTGCCGCTGTGGATGCTGCTTGTCGGACTGGCCGGCAAGATATGCGTCTATCTGGTGATGTTCCTGGCCCGGCATCCGGTACCGGTCGGTCTGCTGCTTACCGTGCTCGTGGTGTGCCACCGGTTCGGGCTGGCCGGGCTCGGGGTCGCGCTCCTGGTCCTGGTGGTGGTCGCCGGGGGGTGGCGGCTGGCCCATCGCCGGTCGTTTGGCTGGCTGGTCCGGTGGGTGTGGGGGCGGTGGCGGTTGCTGGTGGTGTATCGGTGGCGGTGGCGGCCGGCCATGGTCCATACCGGTCTGGCGATTCGGATGCCGACGTCGAACGCCGAGCGGGTGGCGTTCGCGAAGACGTTCCCGCGGATTCGTCAGGTCCGCTGCGATCGGTGGGGGGACCGGCTGCGGGTGGGGCTGCTTTACGGACAGACCCCGGAGCTGTGGGCGGAGCAGGCCGAGGCGCTGCGCCACGCGTTCCGCGCCCGGTCGTGTCGGATCCGCGCGGACCGGAAGGTCGGGTTCGTCTGGGTGGAGTTCACCCGCCGGGACCCGCTGGCGCGCCCGGTGGCCCCGCTGGATCTCGACGGTCCCGACACAGACGGTGACGGGGACGGCGGGGACGGCGGTCCGGTGGACCTGTCCGGCATTCCGGTGGGCCGTCGTGAGGACGGTGAGCTGTGGCGGCTGCCGGTCCGTGGCGCCCATGTCCTGATCGCCGGGGCGACCGGGGCGGGGAAGGGCTCGGTCATCTGGTCGACGATCCGCGGCCTCGGCCCAGCCGTGCGTGCCGGGCTGGTGGAACTGTGGGTATGTGATCCGAAAGGGGGGATGGAGCTGGCGTTCGGGCAGGGCATGTTCTCCCGTTTCGCGACCGACACCGACAGTATGGCCGATCTCCTCGACGATGCCGTGACCGTTATGCGGAAGCGCGCCGCTCGGCTGCGGAGGGTGGCCCGGTTGCACATCCCGACGACCGGTGAACCGCTGATCGTGGTGATCGTCGATGAGATCGCCTCCCTGACCTCCTACGTCACCGACCGGGAGCTGAAGCGGCGGCTGTCGGCGTCGCTACCGCTGCTGCTCTCCCAAGGCCGGGCACCGGGTGTGGTGGTGATCGGGGCGGTGCAGGACCCGCGTAAAGAGGTGCTGCCGTTTCGGGATCTGTTCCCAGTCCGGGTCGTGTTGCGGATGACCGACGCCGACCAGGTTGATCTCGTCTTGGGTGATGGTGCCCGCGACCGCGGGGCACGCGCCGACGAGATCAGCGACGACCTGCCCGGGGTCGGTTATGTGCTCGCCGACGGCCACGCCGACCCGGTCCGGGTCCGGGCGTGCTGGGTCGACGATGCGGAGATTGCCCGGATGGCGCGGCGGTATCCGGTGCCGGCGGTCGCGGAACTGATCGATGTGGTCGGTGGTGGTCCGGACGGCTGGACTCCGGACGTGGACGGACAGGCCGCATGACTGGTCCGGCGGAGTACGCCCCGGTGTATCCGCTGCCGGTCTGTGACTGGTGCCGGCATCTGTGGGTCGCGCACTGGACGGACGACGGCTGTCAGGCATCGACCGGACGGGGGCGAGTGTGTGGCTGCCGGGAAGCACCACCCGATCACCCCGATAAGCCCGACCCCGATGAGCATGGGCAGGAGGCACAGGCGGCATGATCGAGTCGAACACGCCACCGGCGGCGGGAACCCGGGCGGCCCGCCTGCGACAGCCGCTGGCCCGGCACGTCTTGGAGGCGGCCGCGGCAGAGAACGGGGTGTGTATCCGCCCGTTGGCGATGCGCCGCGTGGACGTGACCACCGGGGAAACCGAGATCGTCCCGGTGCCGTGCGGGGCCACCCTGGCATCGAAGTGCCCGTCGTGTGCGGAGCGGGCACGGAAACTGCGGATGGCGCAATGCGCCGCGGGTTGGCATCTCGATGACGAACCGCTACCCGACCCCGACCCCCCGACCGAGGACGCGAAGACCCTCGTCCAGCTCCGGGCAGATCTCGAAGCCGTCCGGACGGATGCGGTGACCGTTCATGATCTGGATCAGGTCGCCGACGTCGACGACCTGATCTCACAGGTGGACGCCGCGTTGAACGATCTCGGCGTGCGGGGAAAGGCGGCGCCGGACAGTCGGGACCGGCCCCGGCGGATCCGGTCGACCCGGCGGCGCCAGGATGCCCCGGACCTGCCCCGGCTGCCCGTCGATCGACGGACCGTGGGGCGGACGTTCACCGGATCGGATGGGACGGCGTGGCGGCCGTCGATGTTCCTCACGCTGACCTGCGACAGCTACGGCCGGGTGACCCCGGAGGGCACGCCGGTCGATCCGGAGGGCTACGACTATCGGCGGGCGGCCCGCGACGCGATCCACTTCCCCAAGCTGGTGGATCGCTTCTGGCAGAACCTGCGCCGGGCCGTGGGGTACGACGTCCAGTACTTCGCCTGCCTGGAACCCCAACGGCGCCTTGCCCCGCATCTGCACGCGGCGATGCGCGGCACGATCCCCCGGGTGCTGCTCCGCCAAGTGGCGGCGGCGACCTACCACCAGGTGTGGTGGCCATCCTGCGACCGGCCGCTCTACAGCGCCGACCGGCTGCCCGTCTGGGATGAGCACACCGGCGGCTACCGCGACCCGGACTCGGGCGCATCGTTGCCGACCTGGGAGGAGGCCCTCGACGTGATCGGGGAGGATGCCGAACCCGCCCATGTCGTCCGGTTCGGGGTGCAGGTCCGCGCGGACGGGGTGACCGCGAACAACGCGAACACCGGCCGGTTGATCGGCTACCTGACCAAGTACCTGACCAAGTCGCTGGACACCTGCCACGACATCACCACCGACGCGCAGCGGGCGCACGTCGACCGGCTCGCCGACGCCCTACGCTGCGAGCCGTGCACGCCGACGTGTGCGAACTGGCTGCGCTACGGCGTCCAGCCGAAAAAAGGGTCTGTAAGAACAACGGTGCAACACCCAGCGCCAGCGGGCCGTTTCCGCAGGTGAA
>NZ_CAKJTM010000100.1:4090-10397 GCF_917627345.1 Protofrankia sp. CiP3
GTCCCCGTTCCCGATCTGCGCCCTGATCGAGCGCCGGACGCAGGTGGGCGCTCCCCGTAACCGCCCCCACGTCGGGTAGCCGTTCCTGGTGTGGAGCTGGTTCGTCGCCCGCGGGCCCACGTCTCCCTGTCTCGGCGCGCGCAGTCGAGGTGTCCGTGTCGTCAGGTGGTCCGGGCGCCGTGGATGATGCCGAGGTCGAGTTCGATGCGGCGTCCGTGGACGGTGACGACGATGCTGGCGGTGTCGGCGCCGGTGGCGGTGAGGTAGTCGTAGAGGGTGGACAGGAGCATGTCCTCGCGGCTTTCGAGGCGCGAGACAGCGGCCTGGCCGACGCCGAGCTTCTTGGCGACCTCTGTCTGGGTCATCTGCGCGGCCTTGCGGATCATCGCCAGGTTCATGGCGTGGACCCGGTCCATCTCCTCGGCCGCCACGTGGGCCTCGGCGACGTCGGCGGCGAGCTGGGGGTCGGCTAGGAGCCGGTTTAGGTGGTCGTTGCCACGGACGAACTTCGACGGCAGCTGCGGGGCGTTCTCTGTCATGGCTTCTCCTCGTAGGAGGTCTCGCGCTTCCACTGGTCGATCAGGGGGTCGGCTCTGGCGGCTGCTCCGTCGTAGAAGACGTCTCCCAACCTGGCCTTGTCGGCGGCGAACAGCGTGACGACCACGGTGCCGGTCCCGGGAGGAAACCAGCAGATCAGCCGGACAGCTACCCGTGGGTCGTAGGCGTGCGAGACCCGCCAGAGCGGGTAGCGGCGGGACTGCCGTACCCAGCGCAGGGTGGCCGTTTCGCTGTCCCGGGTGGGCGGATCTGTCAGGTTTCGCAACTGGTCGAGGGCACGAGCGGCGTAGGCCAGCAGGAGACGCGAGCGTTCGTCGCCTGCACGCGCCGCCTCCTCGAGGCGGTCGAGCCACCGGCCGAAGTCCTCGGGCCAGTCAATGTCCACCGCGGCAGTATTACATCAAGGAGATATTCCATGCAAGGCATGGGTGTGTCGATCGACCTGGACTCGACCTCACGCCCATGTTCGGCGACGGAGGGTGTCCACGGAGGTGACGGGTCGCATCGACAGGCCGGGCGGCGTGCTGAAGCAGCTCTGGACCGCCAGAGTGGCCGGCCGGAAATTCGGCCGCCGGGAACTCGCGGGCAGCCAGGCATCCAGGCCCAACGGACACAGGCCGTGGCCGGAATCTGCCGATACTGGCGGTGGCCAGCATGATCGCGTAGGTCGCCTGTGGTCCGGTTCGGGGTGCAGGTCCGCGCGGACGGGGTGACCGCCACCAGCCGCAACACCGGCCGGTTGATCGGCTATCTGACCAAGTATCTGACCAAATCGTTGGATACCTGTCACGACGTCGCCACCGACGCGCAGCGGGCGCATGTCGAGCGGCTCGCCGAGGCTCTGCGGTTCGAGCCGTGCGCGCCGACGTGTGCGAACTGGTTGCGCTACGGCGTGCAGCCGAAGAACCCGAAGGCCGGGCTCGTGCCGGGGCGGTGCCGGGGTAAGGCCCACCGGCGGGAAACCCTCGGTTTCGGCGGCCGCCGCGTGCTCGTCAGCCGGAAATGGTCGGGTAAGACCCTCACCGACCATCGGGAAGATCGCAAGACGTGGGTCCGGGAACAGCTCGCGGTCCTCGGCCACACCGGCAACGAGGCACGTGGTGGTCAGGGCGGCCCGTCCGACCGGGTGGTCTGGCAGCTTCTCCGGCCGGGTGATCCGGCCGCCCCGCGCCGTGAACACATGTTGTTGCGGGCTGTTGCGGACCGTCACCACTGGCGCACCCAGTTGGACGCGGCCCGTGCCGCACGGACGGCCCGCGGGCATCCCGGCCCGGTTTCGGCAGCCGACCCCGGCATGCCCCGCGCGGCCTGAGCCCTACTCGTGACGATCACCGGAGGAACCGTGCACGCGCTTCTTCTCACGGCCACCGAAGCCGCCGACCTGCTCGGCGTCAGCCGCACCACCGTCTACGAGCTGCTCAACGCCGGACAGCTCGAATCCGTCCGGATCGGCCGGGCTCGGCGCATCCCGCGGGCGGCGCTTGTTGCCTATGTTGATCGTCTCCGGGGGCTCCCGGAGACGGGGGCTGCGGCGTGATGGCGGTCAGGTCCGGTCATCGGTGGAGGGCCGGTGTTCGGCAATCCACGCTTCTACGTCTGCGGTGTTCCAGATGTGGCCGGCTGCCAGGGTGGCCGTCGGCTTCGGGAAGGTCGGGTCTTCCTTCAGCAGCTGGTTCACTCGCGTGCGGCCTACTCCGAGCCGCTGCGCGATCTCCGCCGCGCCCATGAGGTGATCCGACATAGCCCGACATTACTGGACGACCGTCCAGAGTGTGGATATCGTTTCTCATGGCTGGACGATCGTCCAGTCGCGGTAAGCGGTCCCGGTGGGTGCTCGAACACCACACCGGGACCTTGATCCCGACCCTTCACAGACAAGGGAGCGAGACCCAATGCCCATCATTCCGCCTGCCTATGACCCGCCGCGCGACCCCTCGGACGGACAGCCCTTCGTCCGCCTCGACACCCCCGGCCACGGCTACTACGAGATGACCGTCAAACCCGGTGCCGACCCGTTCGACCTCGCCCGGACCGCTGTCAGGATTCCTACCGACGCGGTGTTCATCGAAGCGCTCGGGGACGTCGAGGTCGTGTTGGTGTTCCGCGCGATCCCGGGCACGGCCTTGCCGGCACCCCGCCCGTCCCAGAGGGGTCCGGGCGGTGGCTGGGTGCCCGACCTCGCCGCGTACCGCAGGGTTCCCGCGCAGACCCGGCCGTTGTGATCGGTCGTCGCGGTCGTTCGTTTCTCCCCCATTTTTCTTCCGTTCCTCTGGTAGGCGCCTGATCTGCCGGGGGGCCGGACGGGTCCAGGGTCGGCGTAGCCGATCATGCAGTGACACGTCAGTGCCCTGGACGCGGCCGGTTCCCCGGCAGACCCTCCCGCGCCCAGAGGACCGGGACAGTCCCGACCGCCGGACGTCACCTCACCGAGTCTCGCTCTGACCCGGAATCGACCAAGGCTCCGCCGAGGAACTCGACGCGGTACGAACATTTCTGCCTACCAGTTTGGATCTTGGCGTGCCGCCGCACATCGTCCGGGACATCGCGGGCCACTCGGCGATCGAGGTCACGATGACGATCTACGCGCATGCGTCGATGGGGGAGAAACGGCGTGCACTGGGCAAGCTCGACAGCCACCTGGCCGAGCCCCGACCCTGACGGCTGTTGCTGCACCCGTTGCTACACAGATGCCGTCCCGATCAGTGTCGGGACGGCATCTGTGATCGTGGAGGGTTCGGGGAGTTTGGCCCCCCGGCAGACATCGCGGCTGGTGACGAAGCCGACCGAAGGTCGACGAGCGCGCTCAACCGGCTCGTGCGCCCGGCAGGGATCGAACCTGCGACCCAGTGCTTAGAAGGCACTCGCTCTATCCGCTGAGCTACGGGCGCTTACCGCCTATTGTGCTTGTCGCCCGGAGCGAACGCGCAGCGCGGTTCTGACCTAGGCTGCGGGGGAATAATCGATCGTCGCGGGTCCCGTGTCAACTGGTTACTGACAGGGACAGAAGCGTGCTCCACCGTCGTCAGCTGGTTGCGTCTGTCACCGTGATGATCTCTTTGTCGAGGCGGCCATCTGGAAAAGTCCAATGTGACACAGCATGGGTCTGTTGTGCACGCCGCTGGCGTCACCGCTGTGGAGGGGCATCCCGTTGTCCACAGCTGATCGCGGGAACAGGTCGAACCGGTCGCCAACGGTCACAGTGTGACGTGAGACGAGACGGCAATCGCCATCGCTGGGTTCCGCCGGACCGTCCGCCACGGAAGCAGGTCAGCAACCATGATCCTGGAGGGACCATGATCGAAGCATCGGTCACGCTGCTCGGCAACCTCGTTGACGACCCTGACGTGCGATGCACGCAGAATGGGAACTCTGTCTGCTCCCTGCGCCTGGCCAGCACCTCGCGCCGGTTTGACCGGTCGCAGAACCGTTGGGTGGACGGTCACACCGTCTTTGTCACCGTCACCTGCTGGCGTCACCTGGCTGAGAATGTCGGCGCTTCGCTGCACAAAGGGGACAGGACGCTCGTGGTCGGGCGACTCCGCCAGAGGTCGTTCGAGACCCAGGACGGAAGCCGCCGAGTCGTCTACGAAGTGGATGCGGACGCGGTCGCGGTTGACCTGACCCGCCAGTCGGCTGCGGTCCGGCGGGTCGTCCGCTTGAACCGGGAGAGCACAGGGAGCACAGAGGTTACGGAAGGCGACGGGAACATGCTGGGATGCGAACCCCTCGCCGAGGAAGGCAGGGCTGATGTGCACAATGGCCAGACCGGCGTCGGAACCGGTGCCGAGTATCATGACGGGGGTTTCACCCATGCGGGCGCGGACGAGTTTCTCAGCGGGTCAGTGCCCGGCGGGATGCCAACGGCGCTGGACCCCGACGGCTCGCCTTCTGTCATCCCGGCTCAGCGTCCGGCGGCGGTGTGATGTCACGGTAGCCGGCGGTCTGCGGGTTGCCGCTGGCTCGGGCGTCCACCGTTGTCGAAACGGCCAGGAGGTGGGTGGAGGCCCGGCCCGGGTCCGGCCGGTGGGTAGCGTCGGCCCGTGACCAGTGCGCGGGGCGCCGATATGCCGGCCTCCATTCAGGTGCCGGGTGGGCGCGCCGACGGGCTCGCGAGCCTTGGCGACGGTTCGGGATCCGGGGGAGCGGGTGGTAGGAGGAGTCTGCCCGGCTCGGACGAGCCGAATGGCCGCCTCGATTCTCCGCCCGGCACATCGCTCATCCCACGAGCGGCAGGGCGACAGCCATTGGTGATTTTGCGGTCGCGTCTGGTCGCGGTGTCTGTGCCGGGGCGGACCGTGGTGGTCGCGGCTCTGCTCAGCGCGGTCGCGGCAATCGTGATCAATCGTTACCTGTTTCCGTATTTGTCGATCAACAATGACGAGGCCCTCTACCGGCTGCAAGCCCAGACGTTGGCGGGCGGCCATCTGTTTCCGCCGGCTCCGCGGTCGGCCGCCTCCTACGCACCGTGGCTGGCGGCGGTCGTTGACGGCCACTACGTCCTGAAGTACACCCCTGTGGTCGCCGGACTGTACGCGCTGAGTCTCGTGCTCACTGGTGGCACCGCCGTGGGGCTCGGGCTCCTCGCCGCCGCCGCGGTGGGGGTCACCTACCATGCCGGGATCGAGCTGCTGGACGATCGGCGGGTCGCCGCCGTCGCGGCCTGGCTGTTGGCGCTGTCACCTTTGATCATTCTGCACAGTGCGTTGCTCCTGTCCTATCTGCCAGTCCTTGTGCTGTATGAATGCGTGCTTGTCGGGCTGCTACGGGGGCTGCGGACCAGGCGCGGGGCGCCGCTTGCCGCGGCAGGGCTGGCGATGGGGCTGGCTGCCGCGGTCCGGCCCTACGACACCGTCCTGATGCTCGGCCCGGTTGTGCTGTGGGCGGTGAGCCGAGGAGCTCGTGGCCGGCGGCGGTGGCTGCTGCGCTGGCTCGGCGCGGGGCTGGTGATCCCGATTGCCGCGTTGCTCGGTTATAACTCCATGGCAACGGGTAATCCGTTCAGACTGCCTTTTGCGCTGCTTGAGCCCGATGACAAGCTGGGGTTCGGGGATCGGCGTCTCTTTCCCGGCGACCCCCCGCACCGTTTCGGCTTGGCTGATGGGCTCACGTCGATCGGTGACCATCTGTGGTTTCTCGGTCTCTGGGCGTTCGGCGGGGTGTTCCTGGCGGCGTTGTCGGTCGCGGCGGTTGTCCGCCGTCGGTTGTCCGCGGCGGCCCTGGCGCTCGGGGCCGGTGCGGTGCTGCTGATCCTCGGTTACATCGTGTTCTGGGGTGCCTGGAACGCGGCCGAGCTGTGGGGTGGAATCCGGTATATCGGCCCTTTCTACCTCATGCCGATACTCATTCCGCTTGTTCTTTTCGGAGCTCGGGGATTGGTCGATCTCACTGTCGCGCGGTCGCGGATCGGTGGGCTTACCGCCGCTGCCTGCTTCGGGCTGAGTGTCGTTGTAATTGTTTTCGCGGTCGGGGATAACATGTCGTTCACCCGGCGTGATCGAGATCTTGCGAACATGGTCGCGGTTCAACCTGGGCGGGTGCTGGTCATGGTGTCGGCGGATCCGGCCTTTCTCATGCATCCCACGTCGGTGGTGGCCAACCCGCCTGGCATGGACACGCGAATCTTGTACGCGGTGTCACGAGGCCGCGCGGACTTCACGGTTCTTGCCGATCATCCGGACCGATCCGCCTATCTGCTCCGCTTGGCGGAGGGATACAATCGAACACTTGCGTCATCATCGGCCGCTCGGTT
>NZ_CAKJTM010000100.1:10803-16947 GCF_917627345.1 Protofrankia sp. CiP3
CGCCTGCGGGTGGTTGACGGCCCGAGCGTCGGTGTTGTCGTCCGCGCGTCGGTTCCGCCGGGGGCCCGCTCGGCCCGGTTGGAGATGACTGCCGATGGGCGTCGGATGTCCTATTCGGTTGATCCGTCCCATTCAGTGACCGGAAAGATTACTGTCAGCTCTGACGGGGTGACGATGGCCGGTCTCGGTTCCGCTCCCACGGTCATTGCCGCTCCCACGGCACAGGTATCCGCGGCAATGGACCATTCGGTGACATTGGTGTTGTTCTACACTCCGTCCGCCGGTGGCGGCGAGCGTTTTTTCGATCGTCAGGACCTTCCGGTCCGCGTCGACGCGGGGGCGGGTGTCAGTGTCGTGGCCCCCGACGGCCAGGTCGGGGCGGTGGGGTCGGGGCTTGCGCCGGCCATTCGGCTGAGCGTCGGTTGATGGTCGGTGTCTCGTGGGAAGGAGGTTCCCGGGACACGGCCGGGAAGCGGGCTCGTACCCTGGTGTCGCACCCGTGCGGATAGTGACTCCCGTTCCGGGAAGATCCAACGCTCCTCGGCGGTCTTCCCACCGGGGAGACTCCTGTTCCTGACCCGCGTTTGCTCCTGACCCGCGTTGCCGCCTGACCTGTCAGGTTGCCCGACTCGTAAGGTTGACCGCATGGCGCAGTATGTCTTCCAGATGCGCAAGGTGCGCAAAGCCCACGGTGACAAGGTCGTCCTCGACGATGTCACCCTGTCCTTCCTGCCCGGCGCGAAGATCGGTGTCGTCGGTCCCAACGGCGCGGGCAAGTCGTCGCTGTTGAAGATCATGACTGGTCTTGACCAGCCCAGCAACGGAGACGCGACGTTGAGCCCCGGTTTCACCGTCGGCATGCTCGCGCAGGAACCGCCGCTGAACGAGGAAAAAGACGTTCGCGGCAACGTTGAGGACGCGGTCCGGGAGATCCGTGGGGTCCTCGCGCGGTACGAGGAGATCAACGAGAAGATGGCTGCGCCCGACGCCGACTTCGATGTGCTCCTGACCGAGCAGGCGGCGCTTATCGACAAGATCGAGGCGGCCAATGCCTGGGAGCTCGACAGCCAACTTGATCAGGCGATGGACGCGTTGCGGCTGCCTCCGGGCGATGCCGACGTAACCAGGCTCTCCGGTGGGGAGCGCCGTCGCGTCGCGCTGTGCAAACTTCTTCTGGAGGCCCCTGACCTGCTGCTGTTGGACGAGCCCACCAACCACCTCGACGCTGAGAGCGTCGCCTGGCTGGAGCAGCACCTGGCGCGCTATGCCGGAGCGGTTCTCGCGGTCACGCACGACCGTTACTTTCTCGACAATGTCGCTGGCTGGATCCTCGAGCTCGACCGGGGCAATGCCTACCCTTACGAGGGCAACTACACGACGTACCTGGAGACGAAGGCCGCCCGCCTCAAGGTCGAAGGTGGCAAGGACGCGAAGCGTAAGCGCGTCCTCGCGCAGGAGCTGGAGTGGGTGCGGTCGAACCCGAAGGCCCGCCAGGCCAAGAGCAAGGCACGTCTCGCCCGCTATGAGGAGCTGGCGGCCGAGGCGGACAAGGCCCGTCCCCGCGATTTCGAGGAGATCCAGATCCCGCCGGGCCCGCGCCTGGGCGCTGTGGTGATCGAGGCGAAGAAGCTGCGCAAGGGATTCGGCGACCGGGTCCTCATCGATGATCTGTCGTTCTCCCTGCCGCGCGGTGGCATCGTCGGCGTGATCGGCCCGAACGGTGTCGGAAAAACCACCCTGTTCACCATGCTGACCGGTGCGGTGGCACCCGATGCCGGCGAGCTGGTCATCGGTGAGACGGTCGATATCGCCTACGTCGACCAGAGCCGCGCGGGCCTTGACCCGAAGAAGAACGTATGGGAGGTCGTTTCCGACGGGCTCGACCACATCGTGGTAGGCAAGATCGAGCTGCCGAGCCGGGCCTACGTGTCGTCCTTCGGGTTCAAGGGACCGGACCAGCAGAAGCCGGTCGGAGTGCTGTCCGGTGGTGAGCGTAACCGGCTGAACCTTGCGCTGACCCTCAAGCGGGGCGGCAATCTTCTGCTGCTCGACGAACCGACAAATGATCTTGATGTCGAGACGCTGCGGTCGCTGGAGGACGCACTGGGGGAGTTCCCGGGATGCGCGGTTGTGATCTCGCATGACCGGTGGTTCCTGGATCGTGTCACCACGCACACTCTTGCCTGGGAGGGGACGGAGGCCGACCCGGCTCGCTGGTTCTGGTTTGAGGGGAACTTCGCGGATTACGAGGCCAACAAGATCGAACGCCTTGGCGCTGAGGCGGCCCGTCCACACCGGATGACCTACCGTAAGCTCACTCGCGAGTAGGAGCGCCCCTGTTGCCTGTCGATCAACGGCCTGGTCGCGAGGGAGAGCGTTGGCCGCGTTGAACCGCTACGAACTGGTCGTACTCAGGCAGGGACGAGCGCATCCATCGTCCGGTGAGGATGCGGAGTATGACCGGCGGCATGCCGAGCACCTGGAGTACCTGGAGTCGCTTCGGGCCGCCGGGTCGCTCGTGCTGTATGCTGGGTCAGCCGAACCTGGCACGCGGTTGCGGGCGGTGCTGTTGTTCCAGGCCGGCTCGCTGGACGAGGCCCGTGCCGCTGCCGAGGCGGATCCGCTGGTGCGGGCGGGCTATCTGGTGACCGAGGTCATCCCGTTCGTCTCGGGCTTCCGTGCCCCGCGTCGGTCCGGCTGAGCGGGGTCCGGCCGCGACGGTGCTGGGACGTAGTGGTGCTGCGCGCCGCGGCCGGCCCCGGCCATCCGACCACTTAGAGCGCCCGAGAACAGGGCTGTCCGGCTCGCGGCTCCCCGCGTCCCGCCCGGCCGCGTTGTCGTCAGTCGACACCCCAAGGACCAGGGTGACTCCCTCCTCCGCCTTGCCGGATCGGGCACGGATGAGCCGCTCACCGACCGAACGCTCTGTCCTCGGGCGCGCTTATTCAGGGCGGTTGACCAGTGAGTTGGCCGCCATCGTCAGGTAATCCCACAGCGGTTCGAAGTACTCCGGAGGCAGCTTCAGCTCGTCGACGGCGGCACGCATGCGGATCAGCCAGGCGTCCCGCTGAGCCGGGCCGATCGCGAAGGGGGCATGACGCAGCCGCAGGCGTGGGTGACCACGCTGATCGCTGTAGGTCGATGGTCCACCCCAGTACTGGACGAGGAACATCCGCAGCCGTTCCTGAGCCGCGGACAGGTCTTCGTCGGGGTAGAGCGGCCGTAGCAACGGGTCCTCGGCGACCCCTGCGTAGAAATGGGCCACCAGCCGGCGGAACGTCTCCTCGCCGCCGACCGCGTCGTAGAAGGTATCCGTCGGGCGGGCTATGGACGGTCGCTGAGTCACGTTGACTATTCTGCGCGCCGGATCGCGGGCCGTCGGCGTGATACGGGGAACGGGATCCGTACGGACCATGAGGTCCGGCTCGCTGGGGCGGACCGCGCGATGGCGGTCGCTTGGAGCGTCCCCAGGTGGGATCTCGCCGTCATGCGACGCGCCGCCCGCCGTGCCGGTGAAGCCCTGCCGCTGGTCAGCACGGCGGTGACCAGCACGGCGGTGACCAGCGCGGCAGGTACGGCATGCTCGAAGCAATCGTGTGGTGCGCGCCCATCGTGTCGTGGGGATGACCGGCCGCGGGCCGGTGCTGCGGGGCGTGCGGCTGCCACGCCCCATGGCTGACCGGCCAGGACCAGGGGTGGGAGCAGGAGCGGGAGTCAGGCGGACGCGGCTTCGTCGCCGTCCGAGCTGAGGTAGCGCGACCAGCGCGGATCCATCCGGCGGTTGCCAAGAATGCGCCAAGCGGCTCCGCTCGGCGCTCTGGGAGCCGTGCGAAGCCGCCAGCCAAGATCGGCTACAGCCCGGTCGGCTTTCAAATGATTGCAGCGGCCGCAGGCCGCCACCACGTTCTCCCATACATGCGCGCCCCCACGAGAGCGGGGGATGACGTGATCCAGTGATGTCGCAGGCGCACCGCAGTAGACGCAGCGGTGATGGTCACGCGCCAGTACTCCCTTGCGGGTGAGTGGCACCTGAGACCGGTACGGCACGCGGACGAATCGGGCCAAGCGCACTACCACGGGCACTTCGACCGTGTACGTCACGGAGTGGAGAACCCGATCTCCGGCCTCGACCATGACTGCTTTCTCAGTGAGCACGAGCACCAGCGCACGCCTCTGTGAGACCACGCATAACGGTTCATACGTGGCATTGAGAACCAGCGCTTCTGTCACGCGCCGACCTCCTCGCCCTACCGGGTGGCGGCCGTCACAAGCTAGCCACCGGTGACACTGAGACAGTCAACCGCCTTCGGGGCCCGAACGCGAGTGGGTTCGCGATTGTCGTCAGGTAATCGTTGACACACTGCGCAACTTTGCCCGCGTTTGATCTACTTTACGTACCTGTTCGGATGCTAAGAGCGACCGGCAATAGGAGGCGCGGCGTCGCGGGGCTGGGGCACGCACCTCGCTGCGTTGTCATCGGTCGCCACCCAGCACCAGGGCGCCTTCCTCCGCAGCCTTGCCGGATCGGGCGCGGATGAGCCGCTCACTGATCGAACGCCCTGTCCTCGGGCGCTCTACGTGCTATTTCCTGGCGTCGACCTCTTGGCTCGCAGCTGTCGCGCATCGGTCAGACTGGGCACCGGGCGGTGCCCGCGGCTGCGGTCCCGCTTGAAGATCAATTATAGGATCGATTATCTGTGAGGAGCTGAATCCGGTCGTGGCCGACTCCGTCTCTGTGTTCGCTCAGTCGTTGGGGTCGTTACTGACTCCGGCGGTCGAGGCGTCGTCCTCGCCCACGGCGCCCGTGCCGACCCCGAGCCCGTCCAACGCTCCCATCACTCCCAGTCTTGACCAGATCTTCGGTGCGGTCCAGAACGCATGTGGGCAAAAGCCCGGTGTGCTGTGCCGGACGGTTTTTGATCTGACTCACAGCGAGTATCTCGCCGGTGGCGCCAATGTCTTTCTTGGTATGCCACTGAAGATTTTGTTGATTCTTTTGATTGCTTTCCTCATCCGCTCGATGTTGCATCGCTTCATTTTCCGGACAACCCGGCGGGCCGCGGCCGGCGGGCCGGGCGGGCTGTTCCGGTCCGGGCGCGCCATACTTCTCGGCGCCTTCGGTGATCCCACCGTGCTGCTGGAGCGGCGCCGCCAACGCGCCGAGACGGTCGGTTCCCTGCTGCGCAGCATCACGTCGGTGATTGTGTTCGGGATCGCGTTCGTGACCATTCTCGGCGAGTTGGATATCAACCTCGCGCCCATCGTGGCCAGCGCCGGAGTGGTTGGTGTCGCTGTTGGTTTCGGTGCGCAGAATCTTGTCCGGGACTTCCTGTCCGGCGTCTTCATGCTGCTCGAGGACCAGTACGGCGTGGGCGACGTCATCGATGTCGGACCGGTCAGCGGGAACGTCGAGGCGGTGAGCCTGCGGGTCACGCGGCTGCGCGACATCGAGGGTACGGTCTGGTACGTCCGTAACGGCGAGATCGCGCGGGTGGGCAACAAAGGCCAGCAATGGGCCCGTACTGTGCTTGACGTCCCGCTGGACTACGACACCGACGTCGCCAAGGCCAAGCGGATTCTCAAGACGACCGCGGACAAGCTCTGGGCGGAGCCGGAGTTCGCCACCATCATCATCGCCGAACCCGAGATATGGGGCATGGAATCGATGACCGCTGATGGGTACGCGTTGCGGGTGGTCGCCAAGACCCAGCCGCTGAAACAGTGGGATGTCGCGCGCGCGCTGCGCGAGCGCGTCCGGGCGGCGCTGGATGCCGAGGGGATCGAGCTCGGCAGTGTTCAGCGCAGCGAGGTCGTCATGGTCGACAACGGCGATGACGACGTGATGCTGAGCGATCGCGACGAGGACGAGGACGGTTCCGCTCCGGGTGCCACCCGTATGATCGAGAGCGCTCCCCTCCCCGAACTCGACGGGCCGGCTCCGTCACCGGTCGGCCGGTCAACCGGTCCCGCGTCGGTGGCGCGTTAGAGCGCCCGAGGATAGGGCGTTCGATCAGTGAGCGGCTCATCCGCGCCCGATCCGGCAAGACGGCGGAGGAAGGCGCCCTGGGACTGGGCGCCGACTGACGACAACGTGGCCGGGCGGGATGCGGGGAGCCGCGAGCCGGACAGTCCTATCCTCGGGCG
>NZ_CAKJTM010000101.1:0-592 GCF_917627345.1 Protofrankia sp. CiP3
ATTCAGAGGGTCAGCGCACCGCCCGCATTCTGCTGGGAACAGGCAGGGGATTCGGTAAAATTGATCATAATTTGGCCAGGCTCCTAACCTGCCCCAACGGCCCGATTCGAACCCCTGCTTGGGGTCCCGGCACGAGGCGGGCGGTGCACGGACCGCCAGAGACCGCCCATTCGTGGGCCACCCGGCGCGGAAGAGGGGGAAAGACTGATGGAGCCGTTTACCGTCGTCGTGGCCGACGCCGAGGGCGTGGTGCGGTCGTGGGACACCGAGGCCGAATCACTGTTCGGCCATCCAGCGAACAAGATCGTAGGAAGCGCGCTGGATGTGATCATCCCTGAGGCTTACCGGGAGGCGCACTGGACCGCCTTCCGGGCACTCATGTCCGGAGCTACGGCCGACGAGCCGTCGGACCGCGGCGCGGTGATTCTTCCCGTCCAATGCCACGATGGCTCCCTACGGCCAACAGGTGTCCGGCTCATGCTGTTGCGTGACCCTTGGGGGCGACCGGTCGGCGCTGCCGCCGTGTTCACGTCACCTGACGTGGCTCCGGAGGGCGCTGAACCCCTACCGGAGCTGTGACCTTGACAGGGCC
>NZ_CAKJTM010000101.1:710-4499 GCF_917627345.1 Protofrankia sp. CiP3
ATGACCGGCGTGGAGGGTTCCCACTGTCGTAGACAACGTGCCTGAAGTCCACTGTCCACGAAAACGGGAACCCTCCACCTGCACCCTGGTCCACCCCAAGCGACAAGTACGGGGAGACCCGCAGGGCCGCCACCCGCCGTCGGCGTTCCCGGCCTCACGGTGCCGCCCGGCCCGCGTGAGCTGACGTCGCAGCTCGACGGCAATAGACCAGGACGTGATCGGAACCGGCGTCGCGGTCGCGGAGTGCCGTGCAGGTGGCCCAAGTTGCCCAGGTGGCCGAGACGGCGGCGGTGCCGCGCCGGCACGGCAGGTCACATCGTAGCCACGAAGACCATGATGGCTCTCGGTGCGGGTGGCGGCAGTGCATCGTCCCCGGTCACGGGCGCGGGTCGGCCCCATCCAACTCTCGATCGGTGGTCCGGTCCTGGCGTCGCCTAGGCCAACGTCATAAGGTGTTATGTGCAGGGTTCGTGCGTAGAAACGTCTGTGACGTGCCTCGTGGCTGCGTCTAGCCGAAAGGACAATCATGCTGCTCCGCTTTCGGGTGGCCAATCACCGGTCGATCCGCGACGAGCATGAGCTGTCACTGATTGGCACCGAGTTCAACGAGGGGACCGCACGCGAGACGGCCCTGCGTTCGAAGGGGCGGCCGGTGACCGTGCTCCCGGTGCTCGGTGTCTTCGGGGCCAACGCCTCTGGCAAGTCGAACCTCCTCGACGCCTTACGTTTCATGAAAGAGGCGGTGCGCAGCTCCTTCGCGGACTGGGCCACGTCGCCGGGAGTCGTCCCACGCGAACCCTTCAAGTTGGACCCGGCGTACAGGGATGCGACCAGCCTTTTCGAGGTCGACCTGCTCCTCGGCCGCGAGCCGGTCCGCTACACCTACGGATTCGAACTGTCAGACGAGCGCGTCGAGGCGGAGTGGCTCCACGCATACCCGCACGGCAAGCGCAACGTCTGGTTCGACCGGGAGGCCGGCCGCGCGGACGAGTTCGTTTTCAAGGGCAGCGGATTCAAGGGCAGGCGTGACGACCTCGTCGCGCTGACCCGCCCGAACGCGCTCTTCCTCTCGGTGGGGGCCACCCTGAACGACCCCCAGCTGTCAGCCGTGCACCGCTGGTTCCTGGACAATCTCCGGCTGGTCCCCCCGGAGCCGACGTCGCCGCCCGAACGGCATGGACACACAGCCTGCTCGCCGACCCGAAACGCGAGGTCCACTACCGTGACTGGGTCGTCCGGCTGCTGTCGGTGGCGGACCTCGGCCTGACCGGGATCGACGTCGACCGCGACACCGGCCAGGTCAGGCTGCACCACCGTGCACCAGGTGGCGGGGAAATCCCCATGGACTTCCGCACCGAGGAGTCCATGGGCACCCACGCATGGTTTGCCTTCCTCGGCCCCTTGCTGGTCGTGCTGGATTCGGGCACCGCGCTGTTGGTGGACGAACTGGACTCGAGCCTTCATCCCGCGCTGGCGGCCGAGGTCGTGCGGCTCTTCCAGGATCCCGCATCCAATCCCCATGGCTCCCAGCTGGTCTTTACGACGCACGACGCCACGCTGCTGGGCAACGCGGTCCTGGATCGCCCCCTCGACCGCGACCAGGTGTGGATCACTACGAAGAGACGCTCGGGTGAGACCGAGCTGTACGCTCTGATTGACGCCAAGCCGCGCAAGGAGGAGAACCTCGAACGCGGCTACCTGCGCGGTCGCTACGGCGGCGTCCCGCGGATTACCGCAGGTGAGATAACCCGCGAACTGTCCCGGCGCGAGGCGACGGCATGAGCGATCGGGGTGGACACCGCCACCAAGGCAGGGATTCTACGAAGTACCGTCGGCGCAGAACGGCAATGGATGACGCACGCCCCTTGGACCGCAGGCCGGGCGCCGGCTCCCGCGCGGTGCGAGTCCTCTACGTCGCCTGCGAGGGCGAGTCCACCGAACCCGACTACCTGGACTACCTGACCGAGGAATTCGGTGACGGTGACGGGGACCGGCCGCCCTTCCGCATCCAGCCGGTCTGGCGGAGGAACGGCATGCTGCCGACCGAAACCGTGGCGGCGGTGCGCCTGTACGCCGGCACGGACGAGGCGTGGGTGCTGTTCGACCGAGACGGCCCCGACCGCGATGCGGATATCCGGCGGGCGCTGAAGGACGCCGCCACTTTCAAGATCGAAGTTGGTTTCTCGCACCCGTCCTTTGATCTCTGGTTGCTCCTCCATTTCCAGTCCTTCTCCGGGGCGCAGCGTGGCGGCAGTAAGATCGTTGTCGAGAAGTTGCGGGGCGCCGAGGCGTTCGAGGACTACGACAACCGGAACAACAAGAGCGTCAAAGGTGTGCGGCGTGACGCCCTGCGGGGCAGAGAGAAGACCGCAGCGGCGAACGCACGGGCACTCGTCGACGTCTGCGCACACGGTGCCTGTAATGCAGAGCAGGCGAAGTCGAAGCCGGTGGACCGGAGCGCCGCCGACGAGTCGTCCGTGGGGTGGTCGGCCCGATCCGGATATTCCCCCCATTGCTCCGTCCTGCGGCGCGACCCATCGACCGACGTCTGGCGCCTGCTGGCCGCGCTGGGCCTCGTCCCGGGCTCCCAGTAGCGGGTGTGGGATCCGCGCACCGGCGCGCAGATCGCCGTGCTCACCGGCCACACCCACCCGGTGGGCGGGCTGGCGGTGTCCCCGGACGGCTCCTGGCTCGCCACGACCGGCGGCGACCGCACCATACGAATCTTCGAACCGTTATCCGGTCGGTGCGCTGCGGCGGTGTGCGTGGACCGCCCCGCACACCGCTGTGTGTGGACGTCTGACCGCCGCCTCGCCGCCTTCGACGGCCCCGGCGGGTTGTACCTGTTCGCGCTTGTCAGCGGAAACCACGGAGCGACCGTGACCCCTCCGATGTCCGGTGCGCCGTGCCCGGGAAACATCACTGGGGGCTGATGGTCGACGGGTGCTGATCCGCTGATGCGTCCGCCGGACCGCGACCGCCGCATGGTCGAGGGACGTCCGGGTATTCCCCGGCTCGGCCTGCCGCGGGGAGGTTCCCGGCGCGTGCGTCGCCTGTGTCCGTGCGCAACGGTTCCCGGCAGCGATGCATACGGCGTGGCCGACGACGCCGACGATCACGGAGAGGAGCCGTTCGCGGGTGAGACAGATACCGAGATCACGTTCCTGTCCCCGGATCCGGCCACACGATCATCGACCAGGGTGGTGGTGTCCATCGTGGGTCATCCCGGGGGACGCCGAGCGGACGTAGCTGGGGCGCCGGATTGTGGCGCCCCGAAGGCGTGCGTCCGGACGATATACGGCTCGTGGGGATGCCCACCCCTTGGGCGGCCCTCAGGCGGATCGGTCATCACCGTCATCACGGGAGCCACCGCGCCGGGATCCCGGGGTCAGCAGCCGAAGCGCCGGGTGGCCCGTGGGGTCATGGCATCCCGCGCGCTGTCCTGCGGAGAGCGCCTCGTCTGCTCGACCTGCCTCTGGCAGGGCATGGGCCACCGTGGGCATGACCCGCCGGGTCGCGACCACCGGATCCGCCGCGCCAGCCGTGGGTGTTTTCGGGATCTCCGGCGTGCGTCGGTGGCGATGCCGCGGACGGCCGTGGTACCGGTGTGGGTCCGCGGTGGCCGGGTGATGCGCCTGTGGCGGTCGTCTGCGATGGTCAGCCGCGGTGGCCGGGAGCGCGACGGGTAGAGGGCAGTGAAGATCGCGGCGTTCGGGTCGCTCCAGGCCGGGTAGATCAATCCTGGGCTGGGGGAGCGTGGATGTGCCAGCGGCGTGCCAGCGGGAGGAT
>NZ_CAKJTM010000101.1:4953-8301 GCF_917627345.1 Protofrankia sp. CiP3
ATCAGCGTGGTGCGTGCCAGCATTGTGCCAGCAGCTGCCGGACGTCCGCCGCGGGCGGCGACCTGAGCGTCGCGGAGACGATCGCGGGCGGGTTGCGCGGTAGGCACACCGAGTGTTCCTCGACCGCCACGTCGAAGGCGGGCTGGACGTCGACGACGTCTGGGTAAGGCGGCTGTTCGACGAGCCGGATCAGGCTTTCGCTGGGATTGCCGCGGCATTCGCCGTCTCGCAGTGGTGCGCGGCCGAGGCGGGATCGCCGCTTGGCCCCCGCGGAGACGACCGTGACCTCGGGCACTCCGACGATCTCACCGAATGCTGCCGACGTCGCCGTTCACCGTCCCACATCAGTCCAGCCTGCCCGCCAGTGTAGGATCGAATCCACCGCAGATTGATAGCTCCTGCGGTGGATTCGATACAGAGGAGGGGCGTGCCCACGTCGAGCGAACGCCTAGCCCGGCTGCCGCCCACGTTCACGACCGCCACGGCGGAACGGGGTGGGTTGCGGCGGCGGGAACTCTACCGGCTGCGGGATACCGGCGTCGTCCACGAATTGTCACGAGGAGTCTTCCGGAAGGACGACGCGCCGGAGACGGCACACCTGGACCTGGTGGCCGTAGCCTTCCGCGCCCCCCAGGCGGTGGTGTGCCTGGTCTCCGCCTTGGCGCTGCACGGACTCACCGACGAGATCCCGGCTGCCGTCCAGGTGGCGGTACGCCGGGGCACCCACCGCCCGCACATCACCTACCCCCCTACGGAGGTCTCGGAGTTCGACGCCGCCACCTTCGACCTCGGCCGCGTTGACGCCGAGGTCGCACCGGGCGAACGGGTACCCGCCTACGGCCCGGCCCGCGCGGTCGTGGACGCCATGCGCCTGCGCCGCCGCCTGGGCGAGCCGGTCGCCTACCGCGCGCTGCGCCAGTACCTGGCCGCACCGCGTTCCCGGCCCGCCGAGCTCCTCGACTACGCCCGCGCGCTCGCTGTGGAAGGCCCCGTCCGGCACGCTGTCGAGGCGGTGCTGAGCTGATGGCGCCGAACCCACCCCGCGCCACGGCCGCCGGGCGGGCCTTCAACGACCTGCGCAACCTGGCGAAGCGGAGCGGGCGGCCCACCGACGAACTGCTGGTCCTCTACGTCCTCGAACGGTTCCTCTTCCGGGTCAGCCTGTCACCGTTCGCCGACCGGCTCGTGCTGAAGGGCGGCCTCCTGCTCACCGTGCTCGACGCTCGCCGGGCAACGCGGGACGCCGACCTGCTCGCGATGCACCTGGACGGCGGTGAACACCACGTCAGGACCTGGGTCGGCGAGATTGCCTCGATCGAGGTCGAGGACGGCGTCACGTTCGACTCCGAGCATGCGCGGTCGGCGCCGACCCGTGAGGGAGCCGCCTACGGCGGGGTGCGGGTCACCATCCCCTCCTCTGTCGGCAAGGCTCGCGTCAACCTCGCGTTGGATGTCAATTTCGGGGACCCGGTCACGCCGGGCCCGATGCCGACCCAGTTCCCCCAGATGCTGGGCGGCCCGCCGTTCCCCTTGCTGGGCTACCCGGTCGAGACCGTGCTGGCCGAGAAACTCACGACAGCGCTCGAACTCGGTGACCTCAATACGCGCGACCGCGACTGGGCCGACGTGTGGCATCTCACCGGCGCCCACAACCTCGACGGGAACACCATGGTCCGCGCGTTGCGCCGGACCTGCGCCCACCGCGCCGTACCGGTGCGTGCTCTTTCCGAAGCCGTACTCAAAATCCCAGAGATCCGGCAGGGAGCCTACGCAGCTTGGCGGCGGCGGCAAGCCGCTACGGAACTGATGTACCCGGCCTCGATGGCGGAGGTGGTTCAGGCGGTGCTTGCCTTCGCCGACCCACCACTGCTCGGCAGCGCTGCCGACCTGACATGGGACGCTGCCGACCGCGAATGGCGGTGAACGAGGTCGATATTCGTAATAAAGCCCTACAAGACGTGCTGGTGCTGCGACCCCGACACCGGCATCCTCTTCGGCAAGAGTGGGGAGTGGTCCCGCTCTCGTAAACAACGGCCCTGGAGGTCCCTGTCCACGAAAGCGGGACCACTCCACGCCTCGCGCCAGCGGGCCTTACCGGCCTCGGTCGGGTCCGCTCTGTCAGCTTCCGCCAGATCGATGTGACAAAGACCGGTGGTTGGCCCATGGGGGCTGGAACGCTGTTGGTCAGGGCCACCCGACCTCGGGAACCCCTCACGCGGCGTGACCTCCGCCTCGGGCGGCACTGAAACGGCTGTCCCTCGGCCAAGCCGCTGATGGGTGGTCTTGGTAACCAGAAGTGACCGCTTTCAAGATCACAAGAAACGACCGGTCATACCGCCGAGCGAAAATTTCGGCGACTGTCACTGTAGGTAGCTGACGTCGGTGCGCTGCTACGCGGGGGAGTGCGTCGGGTTCCGCTGACTGGTGCGCCAGCGTTCGAGGATCTTTTCGACGGTGGGCCGCACACGGTCACGGGCATCCTGCCGCGGTACGCCGGACATCAGCAGTGAGTCGTAGTCGGTGTCGGTGTGCCGGACGGAGGCGGCGACCGTTCGGGTGAGGGCGTCGGGGTCCAGCGCCCGGCCGGCGGCGGAGCGCCCGACCCGGCCGCTGCCGCGGGCTGCGGTGTGGCCGGCGATCGTGTCGGCGCGGGGGCAGCCGGGGAACAGCCGGCGAATTTCCGCCGCGAGCTGGGCCTCGAACTCGGCCTCTGTGTCCGCCCTGCGCTGCCGGTCCCGTTCCCGACGCCGGGAACGGGCCTCCTCATCGCCGAGGCACTGCTGTTCGGCCGTGTTCACAGCGGCGGGTTCGACGAGCAGGCCTTGGCGTTCGTAGCGTTTGCGGGACCGGCTGAAGCGCACGACCACGGCGGCCAGGCCGCTGGCCTTGTGTGCGCGGCGGGTCAGTGCCGGGTCGCCGGCGGGTAGGAACATGAGGTGGTCCATGTCGGCGCAGGCCAGGCACAGCGGCCCGGCGTCTTCCATCACTAGGAACTCGCCGGTGCCCGCGCAGCCGATGCAAGTCCAGTCGTGCAGCGGGGAGATGACCACGAGGTCGGGCGCCCGGCTTGCGCGGCGCACCGCCTGTTCCCGCTGGGCTGGGGACAGGGCGGGGGACATCCAGTGGGTGCGGTAGGCGCGTTCGGTGTGCTCGCCACCGTCGGCAGTGAACCGCAGGGCTCGCCGGTCCCGGGTGGCGGCGGTGTAGGCGACCTCGGACGGCGTCAGGCACTTGTCCTCGGCCCAGCCGCGGAAGATGTCCAGCGCGGCCGCGAGGCGGTTCGCCGACACGGCGGCCTTGCAGGTGCCGAAAACCCCGTCCACGCAGGTCAAGCAGCATTTTCATACT
>NZ_CAKJTM010000101.1:8980-16769 GCF_917627345.1 Protofrankia sp. CiP3
CATGGATGATGCCGCCGAGGCGGTCACGTCTACGAATGTCGAGACGCGTGACCGTGGCCAGATCGGTGATCGGTTCCGGCAGCGGCTGTAGGGGTCTGGCGTTCGAGATGCTCCGGTGAGGACGGTGCGCGTTGTGATGCTGCTCGTACTGGTGCAACGCGTGCAGCAGGTGCGCCTGGTTCCAGATCAACATGCGGTCCAGCAGCTCGTGGCGGCAGCTCTGGATCCACCGCTCCATGATCGCGTTCATCCGTGGCATCCGGACACCGCTGAGCACGACCTCGATACCGATATCGGCGAGGATCGCGTCGAACGACGCCGGGTACCTGACGTCCCGGTCACGGATCAGGAATCGTGCCCGGCATCCCGCGTCCTGGAGGTCCATCGCGAGGTTGCGCACGGCCTGGGTCACCCACGTCGCGGTCGGATGCGCGGTCGCGCCCAGCACCCGTACCCGCCGGCTGGCGTGCTCGATCACCGCGAGGACGTATAACCGCGTGCCGGTCAGCGTCACCGCTTCGAAGAAATCGGCGGCGAGGATGGCCTCGGCCTGGGAGCGCAGGAATCCGGCCCAGCTGTCCGCGGTCCGCTCAGGCGCCGGGTCGATGCCGGCGTCCTTGAGTATCTCCCAGACCGTTGACGCGGCGACCTTGATACCCAGGACGAGCAGCTCACCGTGGATGCGCCGGTACCCCCACGAGCTGTTCTCCCGGGCCAGGCGCAGCACCAGCGCGCGGACCGACCGTACAGTGGGCGGGCGGCCGGCACGCTTGGGGCGGGGGATGCGAGCATGGTGTGTGGCGATCAGGTCGCGGTGCCAGCGCAGGATGGTCTCGGGGCGTACCAGCAGCCGGATCTGGCGTAGCACGGTGCGGGGGAGCCGGTGGGGCAGCGCGGCGAGGAAGGCCCGGTCCGCGGGGGTGAACCGGACCTTCTGGCCGCGTAGTTGCCGTTCGAGGATCATCACCTGGTGGCGCAGGGCGAGGATCTCCGCGTCCTTGGCCCGGTCGCTCATCGACAGCAGTCGCAGTATCGCCAGCGCGTTGGTCACGCCGAGGTAGGCCAGTCGAAGCAGCATGAGGCATCCTCGCCCGGTGGCCGTCAGCGATACGACCAGCATGGGAACGTTGATGACGGCAAGATCATATTGTTGCGGTCAAACCGGCCGTGACCAGGGCGGACGGTATTGTCGGCACCCGCAACGTCGAGGTTGCGGTTGAACGTGGCCGGTGCGCTCTGCCCCCACCGGCCGGTGAACCAGTCAGCGAGCCGGGCCGCTGTATCGGGGGTCTCGACGTCGGCGACCGCGGTCGCGGCGCCGAGGTGGTCTCGCAACTGGCGCAGGGTAGAGGTGTAGACGCGGCGGGTGCCGACGGTCTCAGGATGGTCCAGAGTTGCCAGGTACGCCGCGACTGCCTCGCCCACTGTCCGCGCCGTAGTGCCACGGTGGTTCGACGGCTCGGTACTGTTGATGTCCGAAGTCGTCTGCACGGCGCGGCCTGGTAGACGGAGCTGAGTGTAGAGGAGTACGGGCATCGGGCTGGTCCGGATTCCTCTACACGACTCGTCGGTCTGACCCAGAGTCCTGTGCCGACGGGCACGGGCCATGACGTCGGGGCGGGTACCTGGGTGGGCAGGTTGGCGAGGTGCCGGTAGATGGTGGGCCGGGTGACGCCGAACTCGGCGGCGATGGCCGGGACGGTGTGTACCCGGCCTCCGTCCGGCCCGGTCTCCTGGCATATCTCCTGCGCGATCCTCGCTCTGGCGCGGGGTGAGCTTGGCCTTCTGGCCCCCCGTAGGGCCGCGGGCGCGGGCGGCTTCCAGACCGTCACGGGTGCGTTCGGACATCAGCGCGTGCTCGAACTCGGCGATTATGGCGCTGAGGATCTGGAAGAACATCCGGCCGACGGCGGTAGAGGTGCCGATGCCCTGGTCGAGCACGATCAGGTCGACGCCGTGCTCCTGCAGCTGGGCGGACAGACCGATGAGGTGTTCCAGGCTGCGACCGAGCCGGTCGAGCTTGGTGGCGACGAGCTGGCCACCACGTCGGGCGACCATCAGGGCTTTGTCGAGCTCGGGTCGGCGGGCGAGCTTGCCGGACGCCTTGTCAATGAAGATCTGCTCGCAGCCGGCCGGGAACTCTCGGGTTGTTTGTCTCGGGCACGACGACGCGTGGGATCCGACCGACCAGCGGCTCAGCGCCATCTCCGGGGCCGAGGGCCGGTCCGCCGCCGGGGAAACGTTGTTGGGCATCACGGCTGGGCGCGCGCGACCGGGCTGAACCACTACGACGAACCCCGGTTCACCGTCCGGTACAACGGGCTGCGCCCGGCCACCAACGCCGATCGGCCCGTACGGCGCCCTCGTAGGCCCGACCTGACCAACTACTGGGCCATGATGGCCGCGACGGTCTCCGCCGGGCGTTCGACGATGGGAATGTGCCAGTCACCATGCCGCCCAGGGATTTCCTCGGCGACGAGCCCGGGGTAGACGATCCGCCAGCGAGCCATAGCCCGGTCGACCCGGATGAGCGGATCTCGGTCGGCGTTGGCGGCGTGCAGGTAGACGACGCGGGACGGCTGCCGGACCGGGCCATGCAGGACGAAGCCGTTGATGTAGTCGGCCTCGGAGGTTACTGCCGGCATGCCGGCTGCGGCCGTGCGGTGTCGGGCGCTGGCGATAGCGTCGCGGTCGGCGTCCGGCTCGGGGTCCGGGCGGGTGCCGGGCAGGCTCGCTAGGAGACGCCAGATCCCGCTGGCGATGGGTCCCCCGCGGTAGGCCCGAGCGGGCGCGAACGACCAGCCGGGCCGGCGGACGTCGTCGGGTGAGGCCGGGGCGGTATCGAGGACGAGTTCCACCGGTATCCCGAGATCGTCGGTGTCCTGCAGCACGTCATGCGCGCACATCCCGCCCATGGAGGCGCCGTAGAAGATGATCCGCTCGGGCCGGAGACTGCGGATGCTGGGCACCAGGGTCGTCCGGATCGCCTTGGGGTCGACGCCCCGCTCCGCGTACTGGACGAGCAGCAGTCCGGTCGACGGGTCGAGGTGCGGCGCGAACGCCCGGCCCACCTCGGCCGCCGGCATCAGGTAGCCCGGAAAGACAATGATGAGCGTCGATAGTCGGCCGGACTGCGGCGGGACGGAGACGAGGCTCGCCTCCCGCCCGGTCCGGTAGAAGGCCCCGGCGGCCGTATCGACCGCGATGAGCAGGGCCACGGTCACCGCGACGATCGCCGGCCGTCTCCTCGCGCGGCGAGCAGTTCGTGGAGGCTGCTGTGTCGGAACTGGAAGTACGCCCCCGTCTGGCGGAGGATCTGCTTGTCGTGGGCGTCCTCCAGAAAGCTCCATACGCGCCAGGGTAGGTGATCGCACAACGGCATCCAGGCCCGGACGAGTACCAGCCATCGCCCCCACGCCGTCGTCCCGACGCCCCACGCCAGTCCGATGGCCGCACCGACGAACACGCCCCGCGCCGGCCCGAGAACCGCGCCCGCGATCAGCGCGAACGGGACGCCGATGATCGAGGCCTGGACGATCGCCCATAGCCGGTTGGCGTTGAGCAGTTGCCGCGGGGTTGCGATGTCGCTCGTGGATTCGCCCTCGACCGCAGCGGGGATCGCGAACGCAAGGCCGAACACGCAGCTGTAGAGGATCCAGCCCAGATACCCGCTGTCCAGGACGTGGAAGTAACCGAAGACCAGTGCGATCACGGCCCCGCCGACGAGGGACCCGCCAGCGCCGAGCCGCAGCTCAGTCCAGACCGTCTTGGCGCGGTTGCCGAGCTCCCAGCGCCGGATGAGCCAGGTGAGGAAACTGCCCGGCAGGGTGCCCGCCGCCGCCGCGAGCGGCAGCGTCCACACCCCTACGGACAGCACGAGTGTCCGACCCAACGCACCGACGCACACCCCGCCGACCAGCCCAGCGCCGAGCAGCGCCACGGCGTACCTTCGGCGTCCGCTCCACCCGATCTGCAGGTGGACGGGCCTCGGCGTGCGCGTCACCGAGATCCCGAACACGGCAACGAGCAACAGCGCTATCACGGCCGCCGCGCCCTGCACGAGCCAGTCAGTCACCAGGCCGAGCGCCGCGGCGGGGATTCCCAGGGCGATGATCCGTGCGGCCGGTGGCACGGACGATCCAAGCTGCCACCAGGCGAGCTCTCCCTTGGGCATTGCGCGGGCCAGTGCCGCGATCCATGCCGGACCGCGCCGACTAAAGGCGCCGTTCGGCTCGTTGTGGTAGCGGCTGG
This sequence comes from Protofrankia sp. CiP3, assembly GCF_917627345.1. Taxonomy (NCBI): domain Bacteria; kingdom Bacillati; phylum Actinomycetota; class Actinomycetes; order Frankiales; family Frankiaceae; genus Protofrankia; species Protofrankia sp. CiP3. The sequence continues at coordinate 13,232 of NZ_CAKJTM010000101.1, forward strand.
GCACGAACCGGGCCAGCAGGTGCTGTTCGATCGCGTCGGCGCCCTCTAAGCCGGCGAACTGTTCCCGGGCGAGATCCTGGCCGTAGACGCGGGCCAAGCTCGCCATCAGCGGCGACGACAGAGCCCGGCCGAGCCCGGCGGGGTCGTCCCGCAGCGCCTCACGCCAGGCGCCCTCGTCTTCGTCCCGGCCGAGGTAAGCCGCTGCTTCACGCGGGCTGAGCGGCTCCAGTTCGGCGAACACCGCAGCCGCCAGCGGCCCGGCGGACTGGGCAGCCTCCTGGTACTCGTCGGGACGGCTCGCGACGACGAGCGCAGTCCCCACGTTGTTGAGACCCCTCCAGGCGAGATGCCGCAGATCTGCGTTGATCTCGTCGAAGCTGTCGAGGACGGGAAGAATCCGGCCTTCAGCGAGCAGCGCGTCAGCCAGCCGCTCCTCAAGGAAGGGGTAGCCCAGCGTCAACCGGGCGATGATCCAATCGGTCAGTGTGCCGCTTCTAGGTGTCCACGCGCTGAGGTTGACGACCACCGGGACGGCCGTCCTGCTCTCGCCCTGGTCCCGCAGCAGGTCGCGGACCAGCCGATAGAGGAAGACCGACTTGCCGGATCCGGACTTGCCGATCAGTATCAGGCGCCCGTGCGCAGCCTTCCGATATAGGTCGATGGGTCGGTCGCCGGTTGTCCCGTCGCTGGCTCGCCAGGTCACCGCGAGCTCGTCCGGTCGTCGGTCGCCCAGGTCGCCCAGAAGCTTGTTGCTCTCCTTCAGAACCATCGAGGCGAGCGTGTCGGCCGCCCAATCGAGCTCCTCGGGCCGGGTCCGCGGACGGGAATGGTACTCGACCGTGACATCGCCCGTGGTACCGGTGTTGGCGAACCCGCCATTGGCGGCCGACGCGTTGCCGGAGCTGGTGACGGTGGTTGGCTCAGGCGTCGTGTGTGGTGGGGTCTGGCGGGTGGTCATGGTCGCCGACTGCGCTGGATACCGGTATTGGCCACTGAGCCGGGCCCGTCGGCGATCGCGTCCCCCGAGCGCGTGACCTGTGCCGGCCGGTCGTTCCCGGCCCCCTGCAGCCCGGTGTTGGCTCGCCCACCACCGGTGGCGTTGGCCCTGCCGGTGTCGTCGACCCGTTCCGCATCAGACATCGACGCATCTTCCCGCTGGAGCGGGGGCAGCAGATACGGTGCCACCAAAGCGGCCAGCGCCAAAACGGCGCCGATGCTGCTGGCGACCTTGGCGGCCTTGTCAAGTCCGACTACCACGAGGTAGACCGCCAGCGCGGCGACGATCACGCCGAAGACGCCACGTCCGACCCACACCCACCGCAGTCGACGAACAGTTGCCACCGTCGCTCCCCTCATTGCGCCTCTAGCCTCGGCTATTCACCCGAAAGATCCTTGATTTTTATAAAAAGATAACCCGGTGACAAGAAAGTGCCCCTGACCTAGGAGAATACGGGTGTCGAAGCTCGTATCGCGCCAGAGTCGAGAGGCACTTTCTGGGTGGATCCTACGAGGCGGCCGACGGGGTCGGGCTGAGCGGCCGGCTCTCGGCGGCCCTGCCAGGGGCGGACGCCGAGCGGACCCACGACCGGGGCCGGGTGTTCACCGACATCGCGGTGGCCATCGCCGACGGCGGCACCCGGATCACAGACATCGCCACGGCGGGCGATCAGGAGGAGCTGTTCGGGGCGGTGGCCTCGGTCCCGACGGCGTGGCGGGCGCTGCAGGCGGCCGGTGAGGAGGAGCGGCTGGCTGCGGTCGCGGCGGCGCGGGCCGCGGTGCGGGCCCACGTGTGGGAGCAGATCACAGCCCGGCACGGGCGGATCCCGCCGTGCACGGTCGCCGGCAAAGACCTCGGCGACATGATCGTGATCCGGCTGGACGCCTCCATCGTCATCGCCCACTCCGACACAGAGCTCGCGGACCGGACCTTCACGAAGACCGTCGGCCACCACCCGCTCACGGCCTGGTGCGACACCACCGGCGAACTGCTGGCCGTCACGCTGCGCCCGGGCAACGCCGGGTCGAACACCGCCGCCGACCATATAGAGGTACTCACGGCCGCGATCGCCCAGATCCCCGCCCCGTACCGCAGGAAGCTGCTGGTCACCGTGGACGGCGCCGGCTCCACCCACGCCCTGGTCGACGTCATCGCCAAGCTGCACGCCGACCCCGACAACGGGGTGGAGATCCACTACGCGGTCGGCTTCGACCTCGACGAGCGGGGCCGCACCGCGATCGGCACGGTTCCCGCCCGGGCGGGGGAGCCCGCCTTGGACGCCGAGGGCACGCCGCGCAAGGGCGCGGCGGTCGCCGAACTCACCGGCCTGTACCCCACCGACTCGCATGGCGACCGGTTGAAGGGCTGCCGGAGGACATGCGGTACTGGCCCGCAGGGAGCGACCGCACCCGGGTGCGCAGCTGTCGCTGTCCGAACTAGCACGAGGGCCACCGGTTCCAGCTCACCGCCACCAACTTGCCCCGCGGGCAGGTGCAGTTTCTCGAGGCCTGCCACCAGGCCCAGGCCAGGGTCGAGGACCGGATCCGCTGCGCGAAGGAGACGGACCTGCGCCGGCTGCCGTTGAAGAAGTTTGTGATCAACAGCGCTTGGTGTGTCGCGGTCGGCCTCGCCTGCGACCTACTGGCCTGGTTCGTCCTGCTCGCCCTCGACGGCGAGTCGGCCAAGGCCGAGCTGAAACGGATCCGCTACACGCTGCTGCACACCGCCGGGCGGATCGTGCGCGGCCAGCGTCGGCGCACGCTGCGCATCCCGCAAACCTGGCCCTGGGTCGAGGCGCTGCGTGCCGCGTTCGCCAGGGTCCTCGCCCTCCCGGCCCCGACGTGAGCCCCCGGCCCCGCCGCCCCGACCAGACGAGAGGAACCCCCGGCCCGTGGAGCCGGCGCCCACCCGGGCGGACCGGGCCTCCGCCGTGCCCGCACCCCGAAACGAACATCAAAAATGGTGGCCCGGGAGATCGAAGCGATCTATAGGCCCGGCATAAAAAATCGAGGCTAGGCATCACCATGGCACGGTGTCGCCACTCGGACAACCACCTTGCAGCTGGATTTCGTATCTTCATCAGTGTCAACTTTACTTTGATCGACAAAATGTTATCCATGCCGTGGACGCCAATCGCGCCGGGGTGCCGAAGAAGGTCCCAGCGGGTGCGCCTCTGCACCCAGGGCGGGTTGCGGACACGGCGAGAGTCGATCATCTGATCGTAGGGCGAGCATGGCGGCGATGGTGCAGGGCCGGCGGTGAACTCCGCAGCGGTGAGACCGATGGGCCAAAGCGGACACGGCAGCCAACTCGGCCCGCGTCCGCGGCTTGTTTTCGAGGGCGAGTTGCACCGACTCCCAGTCCATCGCGTCACTGCTGGCCTCGATCAACCGGATGAGCTCAGGATCGGCGAGCAGCCGGCACGCCGGAACCGCGGAGAAGCTGGTCGAGGACCGCGGAGGACCGCTCGCCCAAAGCGCGGACCGACACGATATCGATGTTGATGGTAGATCGGCTGCGGGGGCGGGGGAGATCGACGGT
>NZ_CAKJTM010000102.1:0-14688 GCF_917627345.1 Protofrankia sp. CiP3
CGAGCCTAGCCAGCGATCGCATGAAATACATCACATATGCTCGAATTAGGGCGCATAGGAATAACGGTGTAACTCTCCGAAAGTGAAGATGTGCCGTGAATGACGCACCAGCCGAAGATCGGCTGGTGCGTCATTCACGGCCGGGGCGGATGGCCTGCTGGCGCGGCTGGCGAAGCGCACGGGTGGGCCGCCTGGCGTCATCCGGCCACGGTCAACGGATGCGTGCCGGGCGCTCGCGGACCCGCATCGAGGCAGGCGCCGGTAGCCGCGGGCCCCGCGGCGCCCCCGCGGCCGGCCCCATCCGCAATCTCCAGCTGGAGACCTCCTTACGGGGACCCCTGTTCGGAGCTATCCGCGGCCATCGGTCCTGGCGCAGACTGCGGACTCGGATAGCCACCATTACGACTGTTTTCACCAGGCAAGACATATTATGTCCGTATATCAGCTGTATTTTTCATTTACGGTGATATAGGGCTGGGCCGCTCGGCGTTCGTCGGCGCCAGGTCTGGGATTGCTCGCGTTGGGACACGAGGTCATGGGGTAATCGTCATGGACGACGGCAGCCTGCGGGTTGAGACCCTCGGGCCACTCACCGCCTACGCCCAGGGCCGGGAGCTTGCTCTCGGTCCGCCGAAGCAACGGGCTGTGTTTGCCGTCCTCGCGCTGAACGCCAACATCGTCGCCGCGCGAGACGATCTGATCGACCAGATCTGGGGCGAGTCATCGCCCGCCACCGCGGCCGGCAGCCTGCACACGTACGTGTCCGGACTGCGCCGGGTACTGGCCGGTCTGGGAGATCCGCTGACCAGCTCCGGATCGGGCTACATCCTCCGGCTCGACCCCGTGCGGGTCGACGTGGGGCTGGTCGAGCGACTTGCGGCACGGGCCCGCGCCAACAGCTCCAGGTGTGACCCGATCTCCGCGGTCACCGCCCTTGACGAGGCGCTGGCCTGCTGGCGTCCGGGTTCTCCGCTGGGCGGCCTGCCGGGCCCGTTCGTTGCCGAACACCGCGCCCGAGTAGCAGATTTGCGTCTTCGGCTGCTCACGGAACGCGCGGAACTTCTGCTGGACCTCGGCCGGCCTGACGATGTGGTAGCCCAGCTGAGCGGACAGGTACAGGCCAATCCGTACCATGAACGGCTGCGGGCCCTGTTGATAACGGCGCTGCACCATAGTGGCCGGACCGCCGACGCGCTCAGGGAGTACCAGACGCTCCGGCAGCTGCTTGCCGAGGATCTGGGGATCGGCCCCTCGGCCGAGCTCCAGGCCCTGTATGTCTCGATGCTGGCGGACGATCCCGCAACCTGCCCGGCCTCCGCAAGGACGTCGCTCCAGGACGCGGTCGCCGCACCCCTGCGACCGGCGCAGCTGCCCCGCGACGTCGGCTGCTTCATCGGTCGCGCCGCGTCGGTCCTGCAGGTGCTGAGCGCATCCGCCACCGAGGACGGGGCCGACGCCACGGCCCCTGGTACCGGCTCACCGCGGATTGTGATGATCGTCGGAGTCGGTGGGATCGGCAAGACGGCGCTGGCCGTGCGCTGCGGCCGCCTGCTGTCCGCTGGTTACCCTGATGGCCAACTGTATGTGAACCTCCGGGGCTTCGATCCCAAGCACCCCGCGCTGTCCCCGGCGGAGGCGTTGCACCAGCTGCTCGCCTCCCTGAACGTCAGGATGATCCCGGCCGGCCACGACCAGCGGGTCGCGCTGTGGCGCAGCACGGTTCGGGACAGGAGCCTGTTCATCGTGCTCGACAATGCCGAATCCGCCGACCAGATCGAGGATCTCCTGCCGGGCGGTGGCCCTTCCTTCGTCGTCGTGACCAGCCGTAACCGGCTCAGTGGTGTCGCGGTCCGGCACGCGGCCCGCCGGATCACACTGTCCCCGCTGACGGCGGACGAGTCGGTCGACCTGCTCTCCGGCGCGATCGGAAGCGCCCGGGTCGACGCCGAGCGGCCGACGGTGCGGCGGCTCGCCGCGCTGTGCGACCATCTGCCGCTGGCGCTGCGGATCGCCTCGGAGCAGCTGACCGCCAGGCCGCACGCCCGGGTCGCCGACCTTGTCGCGGACCTGGAGGACGCGCAGCGCCGGCTCGACGCCCTACAGATTCCGGACGACGAGCTGTGCTCCATGCGCGCTGTGCTCTCCTGTTCCTATGCCCGGCTCGACGCCGGAGCGGCGCACGCGTTCCGCATGCTGGGTTTGTTCCCGGGGGTGAGCATCGTCCCGGAGGCAGCCGCGGCCTTGTTCGACCTGCCGCTGCCGGCGGCGACCACCGCGCTGCAGCACCTGGCCGCCCAGCACCTGGTCGAGGTTTCCGGCAGCCGTTACCGGATGCACGACCTGACCCGGATCTACGCCGAGGAGCTGTCCCACAGCGGTGAGATGACCGGGTCGCGCCAGCCGGCCCTCGAGCGGGTGCTGCACTGGTACGTCCAGACGCTGACGCCGGACCGCGCCTCGAGCGGGATCGAGCTGCCCTGCACGCCCGGTATCGGAGCCCGCCACGCACCCCTGCGCTTCGGTGCCCGGGAAGAGTCCGTGGCCTGGTGCGTGCGGGAGTGGGGCAATCTCGCGCCGCTCGTGCGCACAGCGCACCGGACCGGTCGTCACGACCAGGCCTGGCAGCTTGTCCATCTGCTGTTCGACTACTTCTATGCTGCCGGGCAGCCCTGGGACTGGGTCGAGACGCTGCGGATCGGGCTGCGTAGCGCGGAGGCGATCAAGGATCGGCGGGCCCAAGCACTGCTGCTCAACCAGCTGAGCTTCGCCTGCTCCCGGCTGAGTCAGCACAGCCCGGCCGCCCGGCCGTACGCCCAGGAGGCACTGGAGCGGGCTCGCCGAGGCGAGCCCGAGTGCCGCACGGACGGTTGTCTCGATGATTGCCGCGAGCCGCATGCCGAGCCCGGCGGGCTGGGAGAGGCCACCGTCGGCGCGGATTCTCCCAGCGTCTGGGACGTCGTCCCCTGACCAGCCCCGTTCCTTGATCTATATCCCTGTTACTGGCCGCTTTCAGGGCGTGCCGTCCGCCGGCCTTCCCTGGCTGCGCTGCCAGATCAGGACCGCCTCGACCCGGCTGCCCGCGCTCAGTCTGCTGAAGATCCGGTTCAGGTGGTTCTTCACGGTTTTTTCGCTGACCTGGAGCTGCGCGGCGATCTCGGAGTTGCGGGCGCCGCGCGACACCAGGCTCATCACTTCGCGCTGGCGCCGCGACAGCGTGTCTACCGGGTTATCGGCGTCGGGGTCCGCTACCAGCGCGAGTTGTCGCCCTCCTGTCGGGCGGAGGCCGGCCCGAGGGTGGTCACTGACCTCGACCACGTTCAACTGATATTCCGCGCAGAGGCGGCGGGATGCCGCGGCGTCCGCCCAGGGGGCGGGGCCTGCTGGCCGGTGCAGCGCGGCTCTGACCGCGGCTGGGTCCGCCGGCGCCGCGTTCGCCGCCGGCGAGACCGTGACCTCGACATACGGTAGGCGGTCGATCTCCACGGCCAGGCCCTTGCTCGCGAAGACCTGCCGGATCCGGGCAAGGATGTCCGGGCTCGTGATGGCGATCCGTACGTGGCTGGCGCCAGCCGGAACAGTGACGGCTGTCATGCGATCAGCGTGGCGGAGCCGGCTCCACGTTTTCTTCACGTCCTGTCCACAGCCCGGCGAACCTGCTCGAAGCGTCGCCCCCTGCTCAGACCGTGGCTGGTCGTGGCTGGTCGAGCGCGAGGCCGGTGCGGACCGGGTCCGGCAGGAAGCCCGTCTCCAGCCAGCCGTCCGGCTGGACGGCGAGCTGCCAGCGGGCATCCTTCGGGCCGCCCAGCACGACCACCGCCCACGCCGGCTTGGCCTGGGCCGCCAGCTCGTTCAGCCGTTGCAGGTCACGGCCGCCTGGCGCGTGCGCGACGAGGACGACGCCGTTGCCGCCCTCGGCCAGGTTGTCCCACAGCTGCTCGACTCCAGGCACCGACAGCGTGCCGGGCGGGTGCGCATCCACGTCCGCGGTGCCGAAGCCGGCACGCAACACGGTGATCTCACGGGACCAGGGGTTGGTGGCGAGTTCGCGTGTCCATGCGTCGGCCATCCGGCGCTGCATGGCGGCTGTGCCCTTGATGGCGATGAGGCCGCGGGCTTCGACCAGGTTGAGCAGGACACGGCCGTCGCCCATGTTCCCCAGGGTCACCAGGTGCGGGTAGGGATCCGGCCGCCCGTCATCCATCGGCGCGTATTGGAGCCCGCGCAGGGTCGCGACCCAGGTCCGTCCCTCGTCCTCGACGCTCCAGCCAGTCGGCGGCAGCTCGTCCGGCGCCGACAGGCGCAGCCGGATCTGCTCGCCGTCCACGACGACCGCGTACACACCTGGCAGCGACCGGTTCTGCTGGGCGCAGGCGGTCGCGAGAACCCGCAGCGACCGGTCGACGACCCAGGCCGCCGACGAGTCGGGCGGCGCGGTTGTCACGGTGCGCGTGCGGCGCGGCCGGTTCGGCAGCGGCAGCCGCCCGGTGCGCCAGGCCCAGACCGCCGCCGCGGTGAGGGCGAGCACGATGACACCCAGCAGGCCCCAGAGCGCCAAGGCCATGCCCGAGAGCTTCGAGCCGGCCCGCGGCGTCGAGGACTGCGCCGGCCCGGAGCGTGCCGCCCCGGGCTGCGCGCCCGGTGCCGCGTTGTGCGACGAGGGCACGATCAGCGGCAGCGGGCCGATGCGCACGCCGTCACCCTTGGCATCCGCGGGCAGCTGCAGCACCCAGCCCGGTTTGATCACTTCGGGCCGCTCGACCCGCAGCCCGTCCGGCTCAAGGCGGCCCTTGTTCAAGTTGAAGATCTCCGGTGCGCGGTTCCCGGTACCCAGGAAGCGCACGGCGATCTCGAAGAGGAACTCGGGCTGGCCGTTGAACTGCGTATCCACGATGTAGTACTTCACGGGCCTGGCTGCCGGTGGCCGGCTGGGCGGCGCGGCATGGGCCGCCTGCTGCCAGCCGATCAGCGTCGCGAGAACGACAAGCAGCGCGGCCAAGGCCACGACCGCGACGCGGACAGATCGAACCAGCCGGGCGGGGATGGACATCGGAATCCTCACGTGAATACCTGACCTGAATATGCGCCGGGCGCGATCGCTCGACGAAAGCTCGTCGGCGGAGATGATTCGGGCAAGTCTCAGATCCTGTGTGGCGCTCCCATGCGGCGTCAACGGAGCCGGTGGGCCTACGGGCCCACAGAACAGCGGAATTCTGGACCGCCGCAGCCGCGCACGGTTAGCGTCCACATTCGTTCGCAGACCGACGCTGCCGGCGTGAGGCGCCGTGGCAGTTCTCGAAGGGAACCCAGGATGCCAAACCTGAACGTGACCTATCAGGACATGCATGACGCCGCCGGCAAGCTGACCACCGGCAAGCAGGAGATCGAGCACAAACTGCACGAGCTCAAGTCGCTCGTGGACAATCTGGTCAACGGTGGCTATGTCACGGACAAGTCGTCCAAGGCCTTCGACCACTGCTACACGGAGTTCAACGATGGCGTGACCAAGACCATTGATGGCCTGGACGGGATAAGCGACTACCTGAACAAGGCCGCACAGGCGCTACAGGACACCGATACCCAGCTCGCCAGCGCCATCCAGAAATGATCCGTATCCCCGGCGAGGAACGAGCACAGTGACCCGGCACCCGCGCCGGCCGTGGGCTGGCGCGGGTGTACCGGCCCGAGCATCGGTCAGGCGTCCATGAGAGTCGTCGTCACCCTCTGCCAGTCGCGCGGTGACTGGCAGAGGGACTACGTCATCGAGGCGGACCCGGCCACGCCGCTGCGCGACATCGTCGCGGTGATGCGCGAGCAGGTCCATGCGGCCGCCCTCGATCCGGACGCCTTCCACCTGGGCGACCAACCGCTCGACTTGGCCCAGACCCTGGGCGCCAGCGGCATCTTCGACGGCTCGGTACTGTCCGTCGACGGCCCGGCGGGTGGCGCGCGCCGTAGTATCGGGCTGGTCACCGTCCGGGTCGTGGCCGGTCGGGATGCCGGCACCGTCACCAGGCTGGGTGCCGGGGAGTTCATTCTCGGCTCCGACCCCCACAGCGCTGTCCGCCTGGGCGATGATCTGCCGCCGGCGGTGGTTGCGTGCACGGTGGGCCTGGACGCGAGGATCCAGGTGTGCGCGCTGCCGGGCATGACCAGCACGACCACGGAACTTGAACTGAACCGTGAGCCGTTGCCCGCGGTACCGACCTGGTGGCCGCCCGGGGTGCAGCTGCGGATCGGCCCGTCGCTGATCGAGGTGCACCCGGTCCGCGCGCCCGACGCGGTGATTGAGCCCGAGCCGGACGGCGGGTGGCTGAACTACAACCGGCCCCCGCGCATCCTGCCGCCTGAGCGCAGGACCACCTTCAAACTGCCGGTGCAGCCCAAGCCCTACGTGGGCAGCCCGATGCCGTGGGTCGCCGCGGCCTTGCCGGCGATGTTCGGCGTCCTGATGGCGACCTTTTTCCACAACCCCATGTATCTGCTGGTCGCCACGATGTCGCCGATCGTCATGCTGGCCAACGGTGTCACCGGCCGCAGACAGGGGAAGAAGAGCTTCCGACGGCAGCTCGCCGAACATCGGGAGCTCCTGGCCACGGTCGAGGCGGACATCGCGGCCGCGCTCGAGGTGGAGAAGGTGGACCGGCGCCGGGCCAGCCCGGACGCGGCCGAGCTGCTGATCACTGCCACCGACCCGCGCAGCCGGCTCTGGGAGCGGCGCCGGACCGACCCCGATCACCTGCTGGTCCGGGTGGGTACCGCGGACCTGCGCAGCCGGGTCCGCGTCGAGGACATGGCCGAAATGGAACACCGCCGCGCCGCGGACAGGGTGGCGCCCGACGTCCCCGCGGCGTTCTCCTTCACCGTCGCGGGCGTGGTCGGGGTGGCCGGCCCCGGCGAGCGGCCGCGCCTGATGGCGCGTTGGCTTGTCGGGCAGTTGGCCATCCTGCAGAGCCCGCGGGACCTGCAGATCTATCTGCTCACCGACAGTGACGGCGAACGCTGCTGGGAGTACGCCTCCTGGCTGCCGCACCTGCGCCCGTTGCTCGGCCAGGATGCGCTCACCCTGGCTGGCATCGACGCCGAGACGCTCGGCCGGCGCGTGGCCGAACTGACCGAGCTGGTCACGGCCCGGCGGCGGTCCCGGCTGGACGCCCGTTCGGACGCCATATTCGCTGACCCGGACATCCTCGTCGTCCTGGACGGCGCCCGGCGGCTGCGGGCCATCCCCGGCGTGGTCACGCTGCTACAGGACGGCCCCGCGGTCGGTGTGTACTGCCTGTGCATCGGCTCTGACGAGCGGACTCTCCCGGAGGAATGCGCCGCGGTCGTCCTGAGCGGGCAGGGCGGGGAGACCACGCTGCGCCAGCAGCGGTCCGCCGACGTCACCGGGATCCGGACCGACGAGATCGACCCGGGCTGGTTTGACCGGGTCGGCCGCGCCCTGTCGCCGCTGCGGGACGTCAGCGAGACGCAGAACGACTCCGCTCTGCCACCAGCCGCCCGGCTGTTGGACATCCTCTCCCTCCCGGATCCCGACGCGGCCTCGCTGATCAGTCGCTGGGCACTGTCCGGCCGGAGCACGAAGGCGCTGCTCGGGATCTCGTTGGACGGTCCGTTCGCGCTTGACCTGGTCGCCCACGGACCACACGGTCTGGTGGCCGGCACCACCGGTGCCGGCAAGTCCGAGTTCCTCCAGAGCCTGGTGGCCTCGCTCGCGGTGGCGAACAGACCGGACGCGATGAGCTTCGTGCTCGTCGATTACAAGGGCGGTGCCGCCTTCAAGGACTGCGTCGATCTGCCGCACACCGTCGGCATGGTGACCGATCTGGACAGCCACCTGGTCGAACGGGCACTCACCTCGCTGGGTGCTGAGCTCACCCACCGGGAGCACCAGCTCGCCGCGGCCGGCGCCAAGGACATTGAGGACTACCTCGACTACGCGTCCCGCGGGACGCGGCTGGCTCCGATCCCGCGGCTGCTCATCGTCATCGACGAGTTCGCCTCGATGGCCCGTGAGCTGCCGGACTTCGTCAGCGGCCTGGTCAACGTGGCGCAGCGGGGGCGTTCGTTGGGAATCCACCTGGTGCTGGCCACGCAGCGCCCTTCCGGGGTGGTGTCACCGGAGATCCGGGCGAACACCAACCTGCGAGTGGCGTTGCGGGTCACCGACGCGGGGGAGAGCTCCGACGTCATCGATGCCCCCGACGCCGCGACCATCTCGGCCGCGACCCCGGGCCGTGCCTACGCTCGGCTTGGCCATAGCTCGCTGCTGCCGTTCCAGAGCGGGCGGATCGGCGGCCGGCGTCCGATGGGCACCGCCACGATCCGGTTGCCGGACCCGGTGCTGAGGCCACTGCGGTGGGCGGACATCGGGCAGCCGGCGCCCAAGCCGCAGCGGTCCGCCGGGGAGACCGACGTCGCCACCGACCTGTCCGTTCTCGTCGCCGCCATCCGCGCGGCCAACGACCGGCTCGGGCTGCCTCCGCAGCGCCGGCCCTGGCTGCCCCCGCTGCCGGAGCACCACGTCGTCACTTTTGCCGACCGCGACGGTAGCGACGGCACCGCCATCCCCGCGTTCGAGTGGGCCCTGCAGGACCTGCCGGCCGAACAGCTTCAGGTCCCGGCCACAATCGACATGGCGACCTTCGGCCATTTCTACGTGATCGGCGCGCCGCGGTCGGGCCGCTCCCAGGTGCTGCGCACGATCGCGGCTTCAGCGGCCAGCGTGGCCAGCTGTGCTGATGTGCACCTTTTCGGTCTGGACTGTGGTAACGGCGCGTTGCTGCCTTTGGTGAAACTGCCGCACACCGGGGCGATCGTGCAGCGCAGCGAGACTGAACGGGCGGTCCGGCTGCTCGGCCGGCTGTACGAGGAGACGCTGCGCCGCCAGCAGCTGCTCGGTCAGGGCGGCTTCGCCGATGTCACCGAGCAGCGCCGGGCCTCGAACGCCGAGGAGCGGCTGCCGCACCTGCTGCTGTTGCTCGACCGATGGGAAGGGTTTATCGGGACGCTCGGCGAGCATGACGCCGGCGCGCTGACCGAGAAGATCCACACTTTGCTGCGCGAAGGGGCCAGCACCGGGGTGCACCTGGTCGTCACAGGCGACCACAGCCTCCTGTCCGGCCGGATGAGCTCGCTGTGCGACGACAAGATCTTGCTGCGGCTGACCGACCGGACCGACTTCAGCCTGGCTGGCCTGAACTACCGTAAACTCCCTGAAACCATCCCGCCTGGCCGTGGCTACCGGACCGGCAGCGGTATCGAGACCCAGGTCGCTCTGCTGGCCCATGATCCCTCCGGTCCGGCCCAGGTCGACGCGCTGAACGCGCTGGCGACCCGGCTGACCGAGCGCGAGCGGGACACCCCGCGAGACCGCCGCCCGTTCCGGGTGGCGGTCCTGCCGAAGAACCTGGTCATTGAGCAGGCCTGGGAGTTCCTGCCAGCGGACGGCGACCGGCCGATGTGGGCAATGGTCGGCGTGGGCGGTGACGATCTCGTCGCGGTCGGGGCTGATCTGCTCCGGGACCAGCCCACGTTCCTGGTTGCCGGGCCGTCCCGCTCCGGGCGCAGCACCGTCCTGTCGGTGATGGCGGAGTCGTTGTTGCGCAACGGGACCGAGCTGGTGATCGCGGCTCCCGCCATGTCGCCGCTGCGCGGTCTGGACGGCCGTCACGGGGTGCGAGCAGTGATCACCGAAGACGGTCCGACCGAGGAGCTGCTGGCGCCGCTGCTCGACCCGGACGGCAAGGATGTTGTCCTGATCGTCGACGACGGCGAGCTGCTGCGCGACGCGCCGGGCAAGGACTACCTGCGCGGTTACGTCCGGGGGGCGGCGAGCAACCGCCGAGGCCTGATCCTGGGTGGGAACGCGGCCGAGGTGGGCAGCGGGTTCACCGGCTGGCAGGTCGACGTGAAGAAGAACCGGCGCGGCGCGCTGCTCTCACCACAGAACATGACGGACGGCGATCTGGTCGGGATCCGTGTCGCCCGCTCCAGCCTGTCCAGCCAGGTCACGCCGGGGCGCGCCCTCGTGCACTTCGGGAACGGTGATCTGATCACCGTGCAGGTGCCGGCCATCGGAGCCGGCTGACCGGCTGATTGCTCTGTTGCTCTGTTGATCCGGCTGTTGGGAGAGGACGGTGCACCGTGCCCGATCTGGTGGTGACAAGCGATCTGGACGCCATCCGTGACGGTCTGAAGATCCTGGTCGACGAGTTCGCCGGCGCGCTCGACTTCGAGAACGATTCGGCGGGCATCTGGGGCCAGCACAACGCTGAGAGCTCCATGGGTGACTTCGCCGACAACTGGACGATCCACCGGGACAAGATGACCGAGCGGATGAAGAAGCTCAAGGACACGGTGGAGAAGGTCGCCGATCAGTGGCGAGACGCCGACGAAAAGCTGAGCGAAGCCTTCCAGCAGTAAGAGCGAGGTGACAGAACATGAGCGCACGTAACGAGCTGGACTGGAACCTGCTTGATCTGGACAGCGATCCCGTCCCGGGCGATCCCGAGCGGGTCAGCGCCGCCCAGCGCCGGTACGCGAACATCGCCGCGACCATTCACGAGACGGCCGGCCGGCTGCGCAAGGTCGCCGAGGCTCACGAGCTCGTCGGGAAGTACGCCGACGCGATGCAGTCCAAGGCCACGGATGTGATCAGCGACCTGACCAAGGCGTCCGGCCGTTATGACGCGGTCGCCGAGGCTGTCGGGGTGTACCAGCCGGCGCTGCTGAGCGCGCGTGACGAGAGCGCCGCCGCCGTCCGCGACGCCGAGGACGCCAAGGCGAGCCAGACCAAGGCGCAGGCTATGCCCGATCCCTCGGCCAACCGTCCACCGGATGCCGCGCCCCTGACCCAGAGCGACCAGGACGCGATCAACGCCCGCGGCAAGGCGATCTCCGCCGCGGACGATGCCCTGGCCGCGGCCAAAACCCGGCTCCGGAAGGCGGTCGACGCGCTGGACACGGCCGGCCGTGCGCTGGAGCAGGCCGTGAGCGCGAACCGGTTCAAGGACGACCATCTCACGGACACCTTGCTGGACAAGTTCAATGCCTTTCTCAAGGTGCTCGTGAAGGTCCTGCAGTGGGTCGGCATCGCCCTGGCCGCACTGGCGATGATCTTTCCGGGGGTCGGCCTGTTGGTCGCGATCGGCGTCGCCGTAGCGGCGGTGACCCTTATCGCGGACATCGTTCTGATCGCGCAGGGGGAGACCAGCTGGTTCGAGCTGGGGATGGCGGTGGCCGGGGTCGTCCTGCTGGGCGCTGGGAGCCTGATCGCCAAAGGCCTGCAGAACCTGGGCAACCAGATCCGCGGGGTGCTCGGCCCCGCCCTCCGCAGCTTCGCGGCCCCGCAGATCGATGAGGCGTTCGCGGTCGAGATGCAGACCTACATGGCTGGCGGCACCACCAGGACCGCGCAGGAGCTACTCGCCGAGCGCAATGCCGCGATGGCCGCGGCCAACACCGAGGGACGCACCGCCGGGGGGCTGCTGCCAGAGGAACCGCAGTGGTGGCAGTTCAGCCGGCCGGGCTACCTGGCATCCATCGGCCGGCAGCTGCGCGACAACAACATCTTCACCCTGCTGAAGAACGGCACCTTCCTGTCGAGTTACCCGAAGCTCTTCGCGGGCGTCGACATCGTCGCGGCCCTGCGTGCGATGGGGAGCGTCGCGGGCCGGATCCCCGGCGCCGGCATCGGCGCCCCGTCTGCCTGGTTCTACGCCTTGGCCGGTGGGTCCACCTTCCTCGGCTATGCGACATTCGGGCTCGGTCTGGCCGGCCAGCCGGTCCCCTTCATCCCCGGCGACACCCACCGCCTCCCGGGCGTGGACACCTAACTAGACAGCTAGCTAGATGGCTAGACAGCGGCGGCAGCCACGGAAACCCGGTGGGACACCGCGTGGTGGCACAGGACAGGAGCGAGCGGATGACCGGGACGGACGACGACATCATCGAGGTGCCCTGGCAGTGGTTCTGGGTGCCTGCGCCCGGAGAGGATCTCGCCGCGGAGGCCAGGTGGCTGACGGCGACGGCAGCCGTCTTCGACCGCTGGCTGGCCGAGCGGCGCCAGACCCTGCTCACCACTGAGGAAACCGGCGGCGAGAGAGCCGACGATAATGACGATGCCGGCAGTGGCGCGGGCAGCACCGGAAGCCTGCTGGCCCAGGATCTGTATGGCCGCGCTGGCGAACTGCCGGCTGGCGGGCGGCTGGTCTGGGGGGTCGGGTTTGACGCCGACGGGCCACGATGGTGGCCGGTCCAGGTCGTTGTCGAGCGGCTCGGCAATGTGATCGGTAGCCCCGACTATCTGCTCGACCTGGTCGGCGCCAGGACCCTGATCGACGGCGTCGCCCCGAACGTCACCTATCTGTCGACCGCCTTCGGTGACGGCCTGCGGGTCGTGCGGGCCGAACGCGGCCCGGCGGACCGGGTCAACGCTCTCATCCAGGCCGCGATCCGGATCGAGTGGCCCGCCACGGCGGGCGGTCCCGCGATGAGCTCCGACTTCCTGCTCACCACACGGATCTGGGACATGTCCCTGGCCGCTGTCGCCGGCTCGGGGGTGGATCTGCTGATGCGGCAGATGGCCGACGCCGGAGCGCCGGCACCCGCGGACGGGACACCGGACAACCGGCCGACCGAACTGGTGGAGAACTGATGACCGTCCTGGACTTCGAGCTGATGCTTCCAGAGGGATGGGTCATCCTGTCCACGGAGGATCACCAGCGGGCTCAGACCGACGC
Source organism: Protofrankia sp. CiP3 (assembly GCF_917627345.1). Lineage (NCBI taxonomy): Bacteria > Bacillati > Actinomycetota > Actinomycetes > Frankiales > Frankiaceae > Protofrankia > Protofrankia sp. CiP3. Next base: position 12,744 of record NZ_CAKJTM010000102.1, read on the forward strand.
GGCGATCGAAAAGATCATCATGCTGGTACTGCCGAGTGACCTGCCGCGTGACAGCGTCGAGCCGTGGCGGCGGGAGCTGCGCCGCCACCTCACACACGCCGTGGACGAGGCCCGGGAGACGGGCGCCCGGTCGGTGGGGCTGCCGATCGCCCCGATGGACGGCGTCGTCATTCCCGCCTCGTTCTGTACAGCCGTGGTCGACGACCCCGACGTCAAGGACGCGGAGCAGCTGCTGGCCGGGCTGCTGGCCGACGCTGGAGCGGACGGCTCCTTCCACGAGATCGGCGATGGCCCGGCCGTGCGGGTGGAAAGCGTCGTCAGCGAGCAGGGACCAGGCGGTTCCTACGCCGGTCCGACCCGGCGGGTGGCCTACTACCTGCCCCATCCCGACGTCGCCGGATGCTGGGCGGTCACCACGTTCACGACACTCGCCGACGGTGACCCGCGCAGCCCGTTCGCGGACGCGCTGGTCGTCTTGTTCGATGCGATCATGTCGACCATGCGCTGGCGTGAGGCCGAGGTGGCCGGCGCGCAGCGGTAGGTACGAACGTCGGCGAGAGTGGACGCGTTGCTGCCACCGCCGTCACGCTCGGGGCGAGCCGGGCGGCCGGGCGTTGAGCTCAGAGCGCCCTCGAGCGCCTGAGTTCCCGCCGGTGGGGTGGTCAGCCGGCGGGAGCGCTGTCATGCTGTAGATCTTTGTACTATGATCAATCGGCATCGATATGTGTATGCCCAGCTTATGGGGGTGCTGATGCCGCGAGTGTCTCGGAGCGGGCAGCGCGTCGCCTCCCGAGCCGGGCAATACGTCACGAGATATGGCAATCAGCCTGGATGGTGAGCAGAGGGCCGGTAATGTTACGGCGATGCTTCGTACTGAGCACGGCTTGGCCGTTGTTGGCGCGGCCATACCGGCATGCCTTCCTTGCCTGGGTGCGGCAGCCCACCGAGCAGTACCGCGACTGCCGTACCGTCCCCGCGTACACCACAGGTCTTCGATGGGCTCTGCCGGTGATTCGGCGTGGGGGCGGTTCTGTGTGGTGAGCGGCGCTCTACCGCTGAGGATCCGGGCGGCAATGCGTGATCGATGCGCTACGGGCGCCAGCCCGCCGGGACGGTCGAACGGGCCCTGACCCGACTCGCGGGGCAGGCCGCCATCCGTCTTGCTGACGGGCCTCGACCTGCCGTCGCCGGACTGAACCTGACAGCCAGGAGGACCCCTACATGAGGAAACTCGGACGTATAGAGACAGACATCGAGGAGGCGATGAGTGGCGGGGGGCCGCGCTGGCCGAGGCCTGCCGAGGTACGCGAGGCGGGGCGTCGCAGGCATGCCGCGCCCGTGCCTGATGTGCTGCTCAGCCTCGACGAGGAGTACGGCGCGGTCCTCGCGCTGCTCGATCGCTCCGCGGCGATCGAGCGCATGGTCGTCGGCGCCCCGGAGTCGGCCGGGGTTGACATGGCGTGGGTCGGTGAGCCGGCCGGCGTCGACCAGATCGTGCTCGGTCGCGGCGTCAATATGGCAACCGAGGTGCTGAACGGCATCGTCGTGCCGGTCGGGGCCGGGCTGGGCGGCAAGGTCCTGACCGCTCGCCGCCCGCTGTGGGTCAGCGACTACTATGGGTCCTCCGAGATCACGCACGACTTCGCGCCACAGGCCGCGGCCGAGGGCATCAAGGCGATGATCGCGGTGCCGATCATGCACGATGGCCGGGTACTCGGTGTTCTCTACGGCGCCAACCGCAGCTGGACACAGTTCGGTGACCGCAGCGTGCAGGCTCTCGAGCGGATGGCGGCCCGGATGGCGACAGCGCAGATCGTCGCGGAGCGCACCCAGCACGCGGCCGACGTCGCCGCTCACGAGGAACGCCGCCGGCTTGCCCTCGAGCTGCACGACAGCGTCGGCGCGATGCTGTTCACCCTCGGTGCCGGCATCCGCAGCCTCGGCG
>NZ_CAKJTM010000102.1:14800-15336 GCF_917627345.1 Protofrankia sp. CiP3
CGATACCCGGGCTCGACCAGGATGTCCGGACCCGGCTGTCGACCATCGAGCAACAGGCCGCCGAGACCACCGCCGCGTTACGCGACTCGTTACGGACGCTCAGCGCCCCACCCGAGCAGGTCGCGCTTGGCGTGGCGTTGCGTGAACACTGCCGGGCCTTCTCCGACCGCACCACCATCACCGCACAGGTGATCACGCTTACCGAGCTGCCCACGCTGCCCCGTTCCCATATCCAGGCACTCGCCGATGCCGTTCGCGAGGCCCTGCTCAACGTGGAGAAACACGCCCGCGCACACTCCGTGGTGATCAGTATTTTCACGTTGCGGGGCGGTGTCGCCGTCACGGTCTCCGATGACGGGGTCGGCCTGGGCGACGGCCATACCCGCGGCACCGGTCTCGGGCTGGCCTCGACCTTTGACCGGCTGGCCAGAATCGGTGGTTCGCTCGCCGTCGCACCCAACGACGACGATGGTGTCACCGTCCAGGCATGGGTACCGGCATGAGCAAGCCGATCGCTGAGCATCGCTATATCCTGC
>NZ_CAKJTM010000103.1:0-14963 GCF_917627345.1 Protofrankia sp. CiP3
ACACCTACCAGCGCGGCATCAAGATCTCGAACAAGGAGATGAAGGTGTTCGAGGCCCGCTACCTGGCACGACACGACTTCCACGGCAACTGGAACTACACGATCAAGGCCTTGCCGGACCAGGACGCGACACGCCCGAACAGCCGGGAGTAATTTTTACGCGAGCCCTTAATACGATTTGTTACACGATGTTCGGGTCGGTGATGACGACATCGCCGAGCACCGCGTCGATCCGGGTCAGGACCTCCGGGTCCAGCGTCACTCCAGCGGCCTTGACGTTCTCGTGAACCTGCTCTGGCCGTGACGCTCCGATGATCGCTGACGCCACATTGTCGTTCTGCAGCACCCAGGCGACGGCCAGCTGCGCGGGGGACAGGCCGATGTCGGCCGCGACCGGCAGCAGGCCCTGGACCCGAGTGAGAACCTCGTCTCCCATCAGCCGCCGGATGAAACCCGCGCCGGAGCCGCTGGCCGCACGAGTCTCCTCCGGCGGCGGGGCTCCTGGCCGGTACTTGCCGGTGAGCACACCCTGCGCGACCGGTGACCAGACGAGCTGGGAGATGCCGGCGGCGCGGGAAGCGGGGATGACCTCCGCTTCGATCTTCCGCCACAGCATCGAGTACTGCGGCTGGTTGGAGATGATCTGGTCGAAGCCGGCCGCGGCGGCGATCTCCACCGCGGCGGCGATCTGCGGGGCGTCCCACTCCGAGACACCCACGTAGAGCACCTTGCCGGCCCGTACCAGGTCCTCGAAGGCCCGCAGGGTCTCCTCCAGAGGCACGGTCGGGTCGTAGCGGTGTGCCTGGTAGAGATCGAGATGATCGGTGCGCAACCGCCGTAGCGAGGCGTGGCAGGACTCGATGATGTGCTTGCGCCCCAGACCGCGATCGTTCGGGCCGGGCCCAGTCGGCCAGAAGACCTTGGTGAACAGCTCGTACGATTCGCGCCGTATCCCCTCCAGGGCCTCACCCAGCACAACCTCGGCCTTCGTACCCGCGTACACGTCGGCGGTGTCGAAGGTCGTGATCCCGCTGTCCAGCGCGGCGCGTACGCACGAGAAGGCCTGATCCCGTTCGATCTGATCGCCATGGGTGAGCCAGTTGCCGTACGAGATCTCGCTGACGTTCAGCCCACTGCGTCCCAGCCGTCGATGCTCCACCCAGCCACCCTATGATTGCCGGCACAGAGCTTGAGGCCCGGGTCGTACCGGCGCGTCTCGCTCTGTGCCGGCATCACCTGACCACCGCGCGCGTCCGTCACCCGTTGCCGACGCGGGTGACGTGGGGCCGCGGCATCCGCCAGCGGGCCGGCAGCAGGGCGCGCTGCACGCTGTACGCGCGTACCCGGACCGTCGAAGCCGGGTATTTCTCGGCAACTCTGCGGCTGACCTGACGGGACAGCACGATCGAGTCGACGGCCACAGCGAGGATTCCCAGCAGCATCAGGTAGGTGGCGATGAGCCGGACGTACACGTTCGGGACGAGCCCACCGACGAAGTACACCGCCGCGGCGACCAGGAAGAACGGCCCCACGTTGCGGCGGGTGTCGACGAAGTCCCGGGCCAGCACACGTTCGGGGAGACGCTCGCGCGGGGGCAGTCTGCTGACGTCCCCGGACATCATCCCGGCCCGGTACTCCTGGCTCTGGCGACGGCGTTCCGCACGGGACCGGGTACGCGCGTCCTTGCCTGAAGCCGGGGCCGCGAGGACGCCACCACGGGCGCGTGCCGCGCGTGCCGCGCTGCGCTTCGGGGTCGGGCGTCCCTTGCCCGGCTCGTTCCCGCCACCGCCGGGCGCAGCCCCGTCGGTGGGTGGGGCGGCGGGCGTGGGCGACGCCGTTGCGCGTCGTTTCAACAGGGCCATCAGGGGAGTGCCAGCATCTGGTCAAGGGCCTTCCGGGCGTGGGCCGCGACATCGGGGTCGACCGTGATGCGGTTGACCGTCTCGTCGCGGGTGAGGGACTCGAGCGCCCACACGAGGTGGGGTAGATCGATACGGTTCATCGTCGAGCAATAGCACACCGTACGGTCCAGGAAGACCACGGTCTTGTCTGGATGCCGATGCGCGAGCCGTTGCACCAGGTTGAGCTCTGTGCCCACGGCGAAAGCGCTACCGGGCGGCGCCTCGTCGACGACCTTGATGATGTATTCGGTCGAGCCGACCATGTCCGCGGCGGTGACGACGTCGTACTGGCATTCCGGATGGACGAGCACGGTGACGTGGGGCAGGCGGGCGCGGACCTCGTCCACGCAGGCGCGGCTGAACCGGCCGTGTACCGAGCAGTGCCCCTGCCAGAGGATCATCCGCGCGTCGCGCAGCTGTGCCGTCCCGACACCGCCGCCGGGACGGCGCGGGTTGTAGACGACACAGTCGTCGAGCGACATGCCCATCTCCAGCACCGCGGTGTTGCGGCCGAGATGCTGGTCGGGCAGGAACAGCACCCGCTGGCCGCGGCGCTCGGGCCCGAACGCCCAGGCAAGAGCCCGGCGGGCGTTGGACGACGTGCAGATCGTGCCGTCATGCCGCCCGGTGAACGCCTTGATCGCGGCTGTGGAGTTCATGTAGCTGACCGGCACCGTGTCCTCGGCGAGGCCCGCGTCCGCCAACGTTTCCCAGGCCTGCTCGACCTGCTCGATCGCGGCCATGTCGGCCATGGAGCAGCCGGCGGCGAGGTCGGGCAGGATCACCTGCTGATGCTCCCCGGTGAGGATGTCCGCGCTCTCGGCCATGAAGTGCACGCCGCAGAAGACGATATGGCTGGCCTCGGGACGGGCCGCGGCCTGCCGCGCGAGCTTGAACGAGTCGCCGGTCACGTCGGCGAAGGCGATGACCTCGTCGCGCTGGTAGTGGTGCCCGAGCACGAAAACGGAGTCGCCGAGCGTCGCCCGGGCCGCCGCGGCGCGGTCGACCAGGTGCGGATCGGACGCGGGCGGCAGCGCGCCGGGGCAGTCGACCCCGGGCTCGCTGCCGGCATCGGTGGCGCGGCCGAGCAACAGCATCGCAAGCGGATTCGGGAGTATCGGTGGCGGCGCCGCGACCGGCGGCCCGACCGGCGGCGTACTGGCGGCGCGGCCGAGCGCGGGATTGATCGTCATGCTCGCTCCTCCGGTCGACCGGCCGATGGGGGCCTGGCCGCCTAGCCTGTGCGCGAATGGTCGATAAGACTCTAACTCGCTATGCGCGCACGTGTCGCCGTCGGCGGGAGGAGTTCGCGATCACAGCCCCCCGGTCCGTGCTTGGTCGTCCGCGGCGCTCCTGCGTACGATGGGAAGGCGATCGCGGCGTGCGGTGTTGCAGGTAGGTGTTGGGGGTGACGGCTACCGCCGCGATGGCATGAACGGCGGCATTCACCTGAATGGCGATGTTTACCGGCATCTCACGCGGTCGCGTACCGAGCGCGGCCGCTGGCGTGGGGCACACCAATACCGGCCAGACCTGACAACAAGGGCTCGCTGGCCCACCGATGTGCGAGCATGGATTTTCGCGCACTCGCGGGCCCCAAGGGAACCTAGGGAGCAGTCTCCATGACCGTCCAGGACGCGACGACTGACACCGTGACCGGCACGGACACCGTGGCTCGGCCGAATACCGTCATCCTGACCGACGTGGCCTCGAGCAAGGTGAAGAACTTGCTTGAGCAGGAAGGTCGGGACGACCTCCAGCTGCGGATCGCCGTGCAGCCCGGTGGCTGTTCCGGCATGCGGTACCAGCTCTTCTTCGACGAGCGTCAGCTCGACGGCGACACCGTGCTGGACTTCTCGGGTGTCAAGGTCGCGGTCGACCGGATGAGCAGCCCGTACCTCGGCGGCGCGACGATCGACTTCGTCGACACGATCGAGAAGCAGGGCTTCACGATCGACAACCCGAACGCGGCGGGCTCCTGCGCCTGCGGCGACTCCTTCCACTGATCATATTGCCATGGGGCCGGGTTCGTCCCGTTCCGGCGCGTCAGGGATAGGCAGATGATGGTGTTCGCCTCGACCGGTTTCCGGCTGGGGCGAGCACCATCGCCATGTTCCGGTGGATGTCGCGGCGCCCCGAAGATGAGGCTTTCCGCCAGCGAGCGGCTGTCGACCGGGTAAGCTCGCGTGTCGTGCGCATCGCCGTGACAGGTTCCATCGCCACTGACCATCTCATGCGTTTCCCGGGGCGGTTCGCCGACCAGCTTCTCCCCGACCAGCTTGAACGGGTGTCGCTGTCCTTCCTGGTTGATGATCTGGTTGTCCGGCGCGGGGGAGCGGCGGCCAATATCTGCTACGGCCTCGGGCGGCTGGGGCTTCGCCCTGTCCTGGTGGCCGCGGTCGGTGAGGATTTCGCCGACTACCGTTCGTGGCTGGATCGCCACGGAGTGGACACGGATTCGGTACTGGTCAGTGATCTTTTTCACACGGCTCGTTTCGTGTGCACGACCGACAGCGATCTGTGTCAGATTGCCTCCTTCTACCCGGGCGCGATGAGCGATGCTCGCCTGATCGAGCTGGGACCGATCATCGAGCGCCTCGGTGGTCTGGATCTGGTGGTGATCAGCCCGAACGACCCCGAGGCCATGCTCCGCCACACCGGCGAGTGCCGGGATCGCTCCATCGCGTTCGCCGCCGACCCGTCCCAGCAGCTTGCCCGCATGGACGGCCCGGAGATCCGCCGGCTTGTCGAGGGGGCCACCTGGCTGTTGTGCAACGCATATGAGAAGAGTTTGCTGGAGAGCAAGACCGGCTGGTCGGATGCGCAGGTACTGCAACGCGTAGGGACGCGGGTCACCACCCACGGCGCCGACGGCGTCTCGATCGAGGCTGTCGGCGAGCCACCGCTCCACGTACCGGTCGTGCCGGCCAGGGTGACGCCCGATCCGACAGGGGTCGGTGATGCCTTTCGTGCCGGTTTCTTCGCCGGTCTCGCCTGGGATCTGCCCCAGCAGCGGTCCGCGCAGCTCGGCTGCCTGCTCGCGACACTCGCGTTGGAGACGATCGGCACCCAGGAGTACGACACCATCCCGGACGACCTGGCCAAGCGGCTTTTGGAGAGCTATGGGCCCAACGCCGTCGCGGAGATCGCCCCACATCTCCCGGTGAGTGATCAGGAACAGCGGCGGACGAGGTAGGCCGTTCCCCCGCTGGCCAGTTCGCGGGTCGCGACCAGCGTGTTGGCGCGCATCCGGCACCAGGCGGGGATGTCATACGCGGCGGCGGGGTCGTCCGCCCACAGCTGTAGGTCGGCGTTGACGTCGACCTCGCGGATCCGGCGTGCGAGCTCGATGACGGGTAGTGGGCACCGGTGCCCGCGGGCGTCCACGGTGAGCTGGCTGCCATCCCACGCGGCGCCGTGGCCGGTGTGGTCGGTGTGGCCGGCGGCACGGTCGTCGTGGCCGCTGTGGTCGGCGGCGCTCGTACCGGCGTCGGATGGCGTCACAGGCTGACAGCCCCGGCTCGCTCCCGGACCCGGGCAACCGCGTCCGGCAGGACCGCCAGCAGGGTGTCCACATCTGCTGTGCTGGATTCACGACCGAACGACACGCGGATGTTGCCCTGGGTCAACGCGCCCATCGCCGCCAGCACGTGGCTCGGGGCGAGCGTGTCCGATACGCAGCTCGATCCGCTGCTGACGGCGATCCCCGCCCGGTCCAGCTCCCCGAGCAGCGACTCCCCGTCCACGTACAGGCAGGAGAAAGTAAGCAGATGCGGCAGCCGACCGGCCGCATCAGGGTCGCCGAGCAGCTCGACATCCTTGACGAGGCGGGGGATGCGGGTGCGCAGCCGCTCGATGTAGCCGGCCAGGCGCGGCGTCTCAGCGGTGATCTCAGCGGCGCGGGCATGCAGGGCCGCGGCCGTCGCGACGATGGCCGCGACGTTGGGGAAGCCGCTCACCCGGCCACCCTCGCGTTCGTCCGCGGGCAGCGGGTTGACCCATCGGCACCCGGTCCGTACCACCAGGATGCCGACCCCCGCCGGCCCGCCGAACTTGTGCGCACTGGCGCTGAGCAGATCGGCGCCCAGGGCGCGGACGTCCACGGGGATCCGCCCGACCGACATGGCCGCGTCCACATGCAACGGGACGCCCGTGGCGTGCAGCACGCCCGCGGCCGCGGCTACCGGCTGAATGGTTGCGACCTCGTGGTTGGCATGTTGCAGGCTTGCCAGGGCGGTATCCGGCGGGGGAGCGAAATCCGCCGGGTCGACCCGGCCGAACCGGTCCACGCCGACGGTGTCGACGGTGCCGCCGGCGTCTTCGTGCCACTGCGCGGCGTGCAGAACGCAGGAGTGCTCAACGGCGCTGACCAGCATCCGTCTGCCTGACCGGCGGCGGGCCTGGGCCGCGCCGAGAACCGCGAGCTGGGCCGCCTGGGTGCCGGACGAGGCGAAACTGACCTCGTCGGGGCGGGCACCGATGACCGCCGCGACGGTCTCCCGCGCGGCGTCGAGCAGCAGGCGGGCGCGGCGGGCGTCGCGGTACAGGCGGGCGGGGTCCGCCCAGCCGTCGTCGAGGGCCGCCAGCAGCGCTGCACGGGCCGCGGGATGCAGGACGGCCGTGGCCGCGTGGTCGAGGTAAGCCGGCACGTTCCCACGGTATTGCGGCGGCCGTGTTGTGGCGGCCGTGACCGTTCACTGGTCGGGAACCACCACGACGCCGGCGTCGCGCAGATCGGTGATGGCCCGCGTGTCGTCGCCGGGCTGGAGCGTGACGAACCGGGTCAGCGCGAGCGGCACCACCACCTGGTAGCCGAGTGCCCGCCCGTCCAGAGCCGTTGCCTTCACGCAGTAGTCCCCGGCGAGGCCGACCACGACAATCGTGGTGATGTCGCGGGTAGCGAGAATCCGGTGGAGCTCGGTCGCCTGCGCGGCGTCGGTGAGCGGATCCCGGACGGTGAATCCCGAGTAGCCGTTCTCGCCGCCCGTCCCTTTACGGACCACCGTTCCGTCCACCCGCAGCATCGGATGCAACCGTGCGCCCACGCTCTCCCGCACGCAGTGCGGCGGCCAGATGCCTCCGCTGGTGGAGAAGTGCGGGGTGGTGGGCGGATGCCAGTCCTGGGTGTAGACGACCGGCGATCCCGCCGCCACCGCCTGCTCGATCTCGGCGTTGACAGCCGGTATGATCTCTTCGCCGCCGGGGACGTACAGGCTGCCCTCGGGCGCGGCGAAGTCGTTCTGGATGTCGATCACCAGCAGGGCGACACCCGGTCGGTATCTCTCGGTCATAGGTTGATTCTGGGACGTCGGCCCAGCCGCGGCGCGCGCGCCCGCGCGTTCGGATCCACGGGTGAACGACGGGGCACGCGGACGACCCGTGCCCGCGAACGGCCGGGCTACAGTAGGCGGGTGCGCAGCAGAGACTACGGGCCTGATGTGCTGGCGCGGGAGAAGCGCACGCGGCCCGCGCCGCCGCCCACGGTCGAGGCGGACCGGGAGCTGGTGGTTGAGGACGCCGCCACCGGCTTCTGCGGCGCGGTTGTAGATGTTGAAGCGGGCGGTGTGCTGCTCGAGGACCGGCATGGCCGACGCCGGGCTTTCCCGCTTGAGCCCGGGGCCTTCCTGCTCGACGGCCGGCCGGTAACGTTGATCAGGCCCCAGCGGGCGGCACCCACGGGCCCCGCCCGCACCGCGTCCGGCTCCGTGGCCGTTCGCGGCCACCCGGCGCGGGTCGCGCGGGCGAGCCGGATCTACGTGGAGGGGCTGCACGACGCGGCGCTCGTCGAGCGCATCTGGGGTGATGATCTTCGGATCGAGGGTGTCGTCGTGGAGTCCCTCGATGGCGTGGATGATCTTCCCGCTGTCGTCGCGTCCTTCCAGCCGGGGCCGCGCCGCCGCCTCGGGGTCCTCGTCGACCACCTAGTTGCCGGTTCCAAGGAGAGCCGGATCGCCGCGGCTGTGACCTCACCGCACGTGCTGGTGACCGGGCATCCCTACATCGACATCTGGCAGGCGGTGAAGCCGGCTTCCGTGGGCATCGCGGCCTGGCCGCGGGTGCCCCCGGGCGAGCCGTGGAAAGAAGGCGTGTGCCGCGCACTCGGGGTCGCCGAGCGGGTGGACATGTGGCGTCGGGTGCTCGCCAGCGTGCGCTCCTACACCGACATCGAGGTGGGTCTTCTCGGCGCGGTCGAACGCCTCATCGATTTCGTGACAGCGGCGGCCCCGTGACGACGGCCATCCTCGCCCCGCGGGCGCATGTCGCGGGCATGGCCGCCGTGACACGTGTCCCCCCGGCTGCCCGCGGCCGGCAAGCCGTGCTGGGGCGGCGCTAGATGCCTTCGTGGCCGCGAGCGTTCGCTGTGGCCGTCACGGTTTTCGTAATAATGGTCGGGGGCTTCGCGGCCCGCGGTGTGTTACCCAGTTTGTCCAGTTTGCCCGGGTTCATGGCTCGGCAGCGGACGGATGCCGCCGCCGCGGGGCTGTCGCCGCCGGGGCAGAGCTCCCTGCGGGGACGCACGGTCCTGCTGGACCCCGGGCACAACGGTGGGAACGCGGCGGCCGCCGCGGTGATCGCACGCAAGGTGGACGCGGGCGGCATCGACAAGGAGTGCGACACCGCGGGTGCCGAGACCAACGCCGGATACCCGGAACACGCCTTCACCTTTGACGTCGCAGTCCGGGCCGCCGCGATCCTGCGTGAACGCGGTGCCACGGTCGTGTTGACCAGGACGGACGACTCCGGGGTCGGCCCGTGCATCAACGAGCGGGCGCGGATCGGCAACGACGCGCATGCCGATGCTGCGGTGTCCGTGCACGCCGATGGCGGGCCGCCGGACGGCAGCGGGTTTCACGTCATCGCCCCGAGCCTCGGCCCGGATGGCGGGAACGCCGCGATTATCGCTCCATCAGCACGGCTGGCGGATGTGCTGCGGAGCAGGTTCGAACGGAACACCGGCGAGCCCCGGGCCGACTACATCGCGGACGCCGGGCTGTCGTTCCGCGCGGACCTCGGTGGGCTGAACCTGTCACGGGTGCCCAAGGCGTTCGTCGAATGCGCCAACATGCGCAACCCGGACGACGCCGCCCGAGTCTCGGACGCCACCTGGCGCCAACATGCCGCGCGGGGTATCGCCGACGGCATCACGGCCTTCCTCGTCCCGTCCGCGTCCTGACCGGTCCCCCCGCGCTTCCGCCGCCAGGCCAGGCTGATTGTTTCCGGTTGGCGGCTTCCGGGAAACAGCTGGCTTCAGAAAACAGGCCGCCAACGGCATGGAAAAATGACTGAGCATCTTTCGGCCCGCTGAGCGAAAAATCGAACGACCGGAAGAAGAACGCCGCTCGAAGGCAGCACGCCGTGAAGCGGAACTGAGTCGGGCGGTACTGGGACCGCCCACCTCGGAAAGTTCCTGCCCTGCGACGGCATTCCCCGCTCGATGGTTGCGCTTGAACACCAGTTTCAATCCGACTCGGAAAGTTCCTGCCCTGCGACGACCCAACCCTGCTTCAGGTCCTGGTGGCGTTCACGGTTTCAATCCGACTCGGAAAGTTCCTGCCCTGCGACACGCAGATGAAATACCGTCAATAGCAACGGCCGAGTTTCAATCCGACTCGGAAAGTTCCTGCCCTGCGACGGCATCGAGCCGGACGGGAGCTTCCAGATCGTTCTGGAAGTTTCAATCCGACTCGGAAAGTTCCTGCCCTGCGACAGTACCACCGATCCTGGGGGGTCTGAGCTGCGGGTTTGCAAGATCCTTCCAGAACCTCCCGGCGGGGGCTGTGGATAAACTGATCCAAAAGGATGATCGTTTGTGTTTGTGCAGGTCACAGGGATATCGATCTTTGCCAGAACCTCCCCGGTTTGTCGGCGTGTTGGAGGTTCTGGATGTCGATCAAGGTTGAGTTGTTTGACGGGATCGCGAAGTTGTGCACATGACTTGTGATCATTGCTTGCCTGGGAGACGTATCCGAAGGGCATGACCAGAGCATGCCGCGACCTGGCCGGCGTCCGTCCAGCCAGCCAGGACCGTAGGAGTCGCGTCCCTTCGCTGAGCCTCACCGCAGCCGCCCTGACCGTGTTGGCCCGCTGCCGTTCCCCGGCCCACCAGCCGCCGCAGCCTTACTCACCCCACTGGCTATCACAGAACGTGACTGGCAGTGTTCCGGTCAACCCGGTAACCAGCCACCACGCACGTTACCCACAGTGAGAAAGCACCGGCAGGGCCCGGACCCCACGCCAACACCGGCTCCCGCTCCCTCGCATCACACCATCTACCTGCATAAACAGACTTTGCGGGTCACTCTGTGCTTACCTCTCGTCTCGTATCTTCATCCAGAGTTTGCCGAGCACATTTTGGCCAGAGCCGTCCGCGCCTTCACCCCAGAAGTAGTCGGTTGGCGAATCCTCGACGATGTCTTCATGACCGCTCTCCCGTAAGGCTTCCCGAGCTTCTGGGTGCTGCGCGAATTTGGCCCGTAGGATTTCTTCCACGACTGCTACCTTCTTGCTGTCCCAGTCGGGGTCTTTGGCGTCCTTGTACGTCTCTTTCGCCAGCGCCTTGGCCTGGAGCGGACTGCGGGCACAGCGAATCGCTTCCCTGCCATCGGGGTCGGTGCATTTTGCCGCCTGATAAGCATGCTCGCAGGTTGGGTAGAGCTTTCCTCGAAATTCAATGGCATGGGCGGAGAAGTTGTTGAAGATGTAGAACTTGGGCGTATAGAAGTGGATGGGCATGGGCTCAGGTGTCCTCGCTGCCGAGATCGTCGAGCAGCGCCGCGACAGCTCGTAGTCCTCGATGCGGCACCAGCTCGGTGCCTACGCTCTTGATCTCTCCAAGAATACGTCTCGCCCCGGTGCTTCGAGCTACTGGCAAGGCGGCGTGAGCGGTGCTGGCTGCTTGTTCGGGCTGCCCGGCCGCAACGTGGGCCGCCGCGAGCTGGCTAAGCGCAGCCGCGCGATTCCGGTGGTAGACCGCTGGCAGGGTACGAAGCCCTTCCTCGTACAAGGCGATCGCCCTCTTCGGCTGACCCGTTGCTAACCAGCAGCTCGCCCGCTGAATCTCGATGTGGCTCGACGTGCAGTACGAGCCGTGCCCATCCCGGGCGTCGCCTACGGTGTCGGTCGCTGCCCAGATGTGCGCTTCGTCCAAGAGCCGTTGCGACCGTCGCTCGTTGCCGTCCAGCGCGTGACCGTATGCCTCCTGGACGCGGATCGCCGCCCGCATCGGCGTCTCCAGTTGCTCCTCATCGCGACGCGCGGCTTGGGCGAGCCCGATCACCTGGGCGGTGTCGTGGGCGGTGGCCGCTTGTTGTGACCGGCGAAAGACGGTCCAGGCCAACATGCTCTGGTCGCCGGCTTGGTAGGCCCATTCCATGGCCCGGCTGGTCCAGTACCGCGCTGGGGTGAGGCTGCCGGAGTCCTCGTAGAGCCAAGCTGCGGATTCGGCGTACTTGGCGGCAAGTCGAACGGCTTCGGTTCGAGGGTCGTCGCGCAGCGACGATTGCAACGCTTCGAGAATAGCGATCTGCGTGAGGACGCTAGCCAGGGCAAAGCGCGGGCCAAGCAAGTTGTCGGTCCTGACCAGGGCGTGCCACTGCTCGCGAAGGTGGCTCAGAATCTCATCCACATGGGTCGGTGAGGTGATGGCCAGCCGCTCGACCGGGCCGGGTGTTTCGATCGCCGATTGGGTCGGCCCGACCTGGCCGAAATCGAATGCCTCCAGTAACGTACCAACACCGGCTTGGAGCAAGACCCGACGATCGAGGGGCACGAGCACCTCCCGGCCTTCGATCTGGAGCTGCAACATCATCGTACTCGCCGCGCCGCCAGCGATGAACGAGCCAGTTGCGGTCGCCGGGGCCGTGAGCTGCTGGTACTGAGCGATGCGCTTGTGTTCCATCCGCCGGGCGACGTCGGCTTGCCGCTCGCGAGTCAGGGTCTTGAGGTCCTCGTAGGCCCGGAGCAAGGCCCCCTGCGCGTCTAGCGCCTGATCACAACGTTCCCAGAACATGCGGCTACAGGTCTGGCGTCCGGTCTCGACATTGGCGATGGTGCTACGCCCGTAGTGAATCCTGGGGGCAAGCTCCTGTTGCTTGAGGCCGGCAGCGTCCCGATAGGCCGCAAGCTGCCGCCCGAGCGCATGCTTGGCTTCGGTGATCGCTTCCGGGGCAATCATGGCTGGTCCAGCCTTTCGAACAAGATCATGTTGGGCGGTCGTGTTCGGAAATTGTCGCAGGCCGTTCCCCGGTATTCCCGACACGGATTGTCGTGCGATTCGATCAGTTGCGTCACACCCCGGAGCGGACGGAGGACGAGATGTAAAGCGGGCACCGGGGCGGACGCTGGGGTTACCCCATTCGCCTCGGTGTCGTTCACCGGGAGGAGGACGGGGCTCATGCAGTCGCGTACCGCGCTCGCGGCCCAGCCGCAGCCTCGTCACGCGCCTGATGGCTGCCCGGTCGTCGTCGGCTGGATTGCGTGTTTTGCCGGGCCGACATGGCGTGTCCCTCTTGGCGGTTCGCCCACATGTTCTTGTCCGAGGCGGTCACGCTGCCTCCAGCCACAGACGAAGCGACGCGGGAGCTACCAGCGGTGAGTCAACCATCCTTGCCCAGCCGGCGACCGGGCGCACAGCCCGCAACCGAGGAGAGGTACGAGGGATGGTTCACGCGATAGGGCTCGCTGAGGAGCAACCGCGGATTGACAGCCTGGCCGACTGGGGACGCTGCGTTGGCCAGATCGTGTGGGACGAGGTGCACGGCTGGCTGCACATCGACGGTTGGTACGCCTGCCGCGATCCAGGCAACGGAGCGCCGCGCGAGGTCATGGCCGCTCCGGCCGAGGGACAGCCATGAGTCGCGCCGATTTTGAGCTTTTGTACCAGAACTACCTAACGCTGCGCGAGCAGGCGGACGAGGACTGGAAGCGCGTCGCGCGTATCTCGGCACTGGTCGCGGAGCAGTTCATGAACGACAGCCCACACAGTGGAGACGTCCAGGCGCTGAGCGTCAGTTTCGTCAGCGCCACCCAGAAGACCCGCGAGGCCGTGGCGCAGTACCGCGCCTGGCTCGTCAAGCAACAAGGAGGCGGAACATGAGGCGATCCCTCATCGTCGACACACACGCCAGCTCGTGTTACTTCCGCACGTCGGTTGGTGGCGACGGGCGCAAGGCGCTCATCCAGATCACCGAACGGTGCAACCTGCACTGCGCGCACTGCTTCGTCTCGTCCGGCGACTACGGCGACCACATGCGATTCGAGGACATCGTGGAACGCGTGCTGCCCCGGCTGCGGCGGGCACGGGTGAAACGACTGACGCTGACGGGCGGTGAGCCGTTCGTCCACCCGTCGCTGATCGAAATCTGCACGGTGATTGCCGACATGGGGCTGCCGCTGGGCATCTGCACCAACGCCACGCAGACGACCGACGAACAGATCGGGTACCTCAAGCACCTGGGCAACGTGCACATCAACGTGAGCTTCGACGGCTTCCGCCCGGAGAGTCACGGGAAGTTCCGGGGCAACCAGGCCTCGTTTGCAACGACGCTCGCCACAACGCGGAAGTTCGCCGAAGCCGGTCTGCTGCAAGGGTTGCTGTCGACGCCAAACGCGCTGACCGACGTCGAGGAGTTTACCGACCTGTGCGAGTTTGCCGTGGAGGTCGGAGCCGAGTATGTGCTCATGAACCCCCTGTCGTCGTTCGGGCGTGGAGTCAAGAGCCAAGGCCGGCTCGCGGCCGACGAGGACAAGATGCGGGCCATCCAGGCTGCGACGGAACGGTTCCGGGAGCGCGGCCTGGATCTGACGCATATCCGCTTCCCCAACGACGACAAGCCGCTCGGGGGCTGCGACATCGGCAAGCTCATCTACGTGTTCGTCGACGGGCAGCTCGCGGTGTGTCCCTACATCGTGTTCGCGGCACGGACGCCGCGGTCGAAGTACCCGGATACTGCGTTCATGGCGGGCAACATCTTCGAGCACGAGGTGGGGCCGGAACTAGGCCGTGTTTCCTTGATCTAGCATGAGCTCCGCGACGACAGCACGCGGTCACGGAGCCAGATCTTGATCGAGGCAATGTCGACGGTGGCCTGGTACATGTAGTCCCGCTTGTCGTATCTGGTGGCGACCGCCCGGAATTGTTTCAGTTTATTGATGCTACGCTCGGCGACGTTGCGCAGTTTGTACAATTCCTGGTCGAATGTAGGCGGTCGTCCGCCCCGGCTGCCGAGCTTCTTCCGGTTGCGCACCTGGTCGTCGCGTTCGGGGATGACCGCTTTGATCTTTCGGCGGCGCAGGTACGCCCGGTTCGCCCGACTGGAGTATGCCTTGTCCCCCAGTAGGTGGGAGGGGCGGGTCCGAGGTCGGCCCACCCCACCCGAGCGGCGGATGCGGATGCCGGACATGACCGACTCGAAGGCGGTCGTGTCGTGGCGCTGTCCCGGTGTCGTCACCCGGGACCGCGGGCGGCAACGGGCGTCGGCGGCGAGGTGCACCTTGGTCGTGTAGCCGCCGCGGGAACGCCCCAGGGCCTCCCTTCCGTCCGATTCGTCCCGGCAGAACAGGTCCTTCTTGTCCGGGTACGCGGCCACGAGGTCCTTCGCGGGTGCGTACCCGGCGCCCGCAGCGTGCTGGTGGACGCGGATGACGGTGGAATCGACGGCGACCGGCCAATTCGGGCGTTTCTCGCCGCCGCGGGCGGCAGAGTCGTTCCCATTATCCCCTTCATATAACTTACGATCTATATCGCAAGAAATATCGGATTCTGTACGGAGAGCGTCGAGGATGCGGTGCCAGGTGCCGTCCGCCGCCCACCGCCGCTTGCGCTTGTAGAGGCTCTCCCAAGGGCCGTATCTGTCGGGCACGTCCCGCCACGGACAGCCGGTCCGTTCCCGGTACATGATCCCGTTTATCACCTGGCGATGGTCGCGCCATCGGTTGCCGTGGCGGGGGTTGCCGGGGAGGTGCGGTGTGAGGAGTTCCCACTCCTCGTCCGTCAGATCATGTCGATCTTCCATTCAAGGTAATCTACCTGCCACTTCTAGCTATCGCATGGTCAAGGAAACAC
>NZ_CAKJTM010000104.1:0-10788 GCF_917627345.1 Protofrankia sp. CiP3
AGTCCTTGCCGTCGGCTGAGGTGGAGGCGCAGGTCCACCAGGCGGTGCTGGACGGCCTGTTCGGGCTGGCGGGGCTGCAGCCCCTGCTGGACGATCCGGACATCGAGAACATCAACATAAATGGGGCGGACCAGGTGTTCGTCCGCTATGCCGATGGCCGCCGCGAACGCCGCGATCCGGTCGCCGCCTCGGATGCCGAGCTGATTCGCACGGTCGCAGCCCGGGTTGGGATTGAGGAACGCCGGTTCGACCGGGCCGCACCCCGGCTGTCCATGCAGCTGCCGGACGGGTCACGGATGTTCGCCGTCATGTCGGTCGTCGGACGGCCGTCGGTGTCCATCCGCCGGCACCGCTACCAGCAGGTTAGTCTGGCCGACCTGGTCGGCATGGGCACGATCAGCCACGAGCTGGAAGGATTCCTGTCCGCGGCGGTCCGCGCCCGCCTCAACATGCTGATCTGCGGGGCGACGAACATCGGCAAAACCACGTTCCTGCGTGCGCTGGCGGCCCAGATCCCACCGTCGGAGCGGATCATCACGATCGAGGACAACCTCGAACTCGACCTGCACCGCCTGCGCGTCCACGACGACGTGGTCGCCCTGCAGTCGCGTGAGGCCAACGTGGAAGGCGAAGGCGAGGTCACCCTCGCGGAGCTGGTCCGCTGGGCGCTGCGGATGTCTCCCGACCGGGTGATCGTTGGGGAGTCCCGCGGTGCCGAGGTGATCCCCATGCTCAACGCGATGAGCCAGGGCAATGACGGGTCGATGACCACTTTGCACGCCAGCTCGTCGGCGGGTGCGTTCCTGAAGGTCGCGACCTATGCGGCGCAGGCGCCGGAGCGGCTGTCGCTGGAGGCGACGAACCTGCTCGTTGCCTCCGCGGTGCACCTGGTCATCTACCTTGGCTACGCCACGAACGGCGCCCGGGTTGTCTCCTCGATCCGGGAGGTGACAGGTGCTGACGGGCTGCTGGTCTCCTCCAACGAGGTCTGGCGGCCCGGTGCGGACGGCCGGGCGGTGCCCGGCGCGCCACCACAACCGGCGACCGCCGCCGCGCTACAGGCCGCCGTCCGCCGCTATCACGAGCACGGCCTGGACGGCTGGGCCGGATGAGGGGGCACGTCATGGGCATCGATCGGGACGGTCTGATCCTCGCTGTCGTGTGCGGCAGCGGGGTTGGCCTGGGTCTGTGGCTGGCCGGCGCGGGCACGGCCCCGGTCTGGGCCGGTCTGCGGGCCGTAGTCGCCCGGCGGATAGCCGGACTGTCGGGCCAGGCCCGTGCCCTGCGGATCGGCGGCATCGTCGCGGCGGGGCTGGCGGTGGGGATGGTGACCGGCTGGCCGGCCGCCGCCGTCCTGGCCGCGTTCGCCGCCGCTGTCCTGCCCGGTCTGCTCGCCGCGGGCCGGATGGACAAAGCGCTCACGGCCCGGGTCGAGGCGATCGCCGGCTGGGCGGAGATGATCCGCGATACGTTGGCCGGGGCCGCGGGCCTGGAACAGGCGATCCTCGCCACCGCACCGATCGCACCGCTACCGATCCGCGCCGAGGTGCTGCGGCTCGCCGCCGCTCTCCAGGCAGGCAGACGGTTGCCCGACGCGCTCGCCGGGTTCGCCGACGCGCTGGACGATCCGACCGCCGATCTGGTCGTCGCCGCCCTCGTGCTGGCCGCGACCCGCCAGGCCCGCCAGCTCACCGACCTGCTCGGCCGGCTGGCTGCCGCAGCCCGCGACCAAGCGGCGCTGCGGATGCGGACCGCCGCGTCGAGGGCACGTACTCGCACCTCGACCCGGGTCATCATCGCCACCACGGTGGTCATGACCGGCGGGCTGGTGCTGTTCAGCCCCGCTTTTGTCCAGCCGTACAACACCGTCGGCGGGCAGCTGGTCCTGCTCGCGGTCGGCGCCCTGTTCGCGTGCGCGTTCGCCTGGCTCGCCCACATGGCCCGCCTACCCATACCGGACCGGATCTTGACACGCTTTCCCAGCAGGAGCCCGACGTGATCGTCGCAGTGGTATGCGGCGCCGGCACCGGCCTCGGCTTGTGGCTGGTCTGGACAGGGTTCCGGCCGGCGAAACCGGATCTGGCCGAGCTGATCGCCGCCCTGCGGCCCACCCCACCACCCGCACCGACACCGCCGGCCGGCCCGGCACCCCAGGTCGGGTGGGCGGCCCGACTGGGTGCGCCACTCGCCGGCCGGCTCAGCCCCGACCGGTTTCTGCCCGCCCCGGTCCGTGCCGACCTGATCGTCGCCGACCGTGACCCGGCCCACCACCTGGCGGAGAAGGTCACCGCCGGGCTGGCCGGGTTCCTACTGCCGCCCGTCCTCTCACTCATCCTGGCGGTGGCGGGCCGGCCACTACCCGGACCGGTCCCGGTTGCGCTCACCATGGTCCTCAGCATCGCCGGGTTCATCGCCCCGGACCTGGCTGTTCGGGAGGAAGCGAACCGGGCGCGGGCGGGACTACGGCACGCGTTCAGCTCCTTCCTCGACCTGGTCGTTATCGGCCTGGCCGGCGGTGCCGGCCTGGAACAAGCGTTGGACGACGCCGCCTCGGTCGGCACCGGCCCCGCCTACACCCAGCTACGCCGCGCGATCGACGACGCGGCCCTCACCGGCCGGCCACACTGGGACACCCTCGCCGCCCTCGGTACCCGCCGGGACGTGCCCGACATCGTTGAGACCGCCGCCTCCGTCCAACTCGCCGGCGGTGAAGGCGCCAAAATCCGCGCCTCGCTGGCCGCCCGCGCCGCCGGCATCCGGCTTCGCCAGCTCACCGACGCCGACGCGGACGCCACCGCCGCCACCGAACGCATGGCCCTGCCCGTCGTGCTGCTGTTCGCCGGCTTCCTTCTACTGATCGGATTTCCGGCGATCATGCGTGTCCTCGACAGCCTCTAACCACCACCAAGGGGGAACCGCTGTGCCCCATCCCCACATCCGAGCCGACCGGAGCGTCCGCCTGCGCCTGGCAGGTCTGGCCGCCCTCCTGCTCTCCTTCATCGCCACCGCCCGCACCCGCTGGCAGGCGTCGGAGGCCAGGGTCCGCGCCAACGGCCGGGACGCCGGCTACTCCACCGAGGCGATCCTCGTCACCGCGCTGCTCGTCGCCATCGCCCTCGTCGCGTTCGCAATCCTGGGACCGAAGATTATTGATAAGATCAACAGCATCGAGCTGTGATCTTATAATGCCGATGATCAGATCTGCCCGCCAACGGGAACCGCTGGCCATCGTCCGCCGTCGGTCTGCGTATCCACCGCAACTCCGTGCAGCCCGATCTGGCGCCGTCCGCTACGGATGCCCGCGAC
Source organism: Protofrankia sp. CiP3 (assembly GCF_917627345.1). Taxonomy (NCBI): domain Bacteria; kingdom Bacillati; phylum Actinomycetota; class Actinomycetes; order Frankiales; family Frankiaceae; genus Protofrankia; species Protofrankia sp. CiP3. Next base: position 3,307 of record NZ_CAKJTM010000104.1, read on the forward strand.
AGGCTCGCCCAACACCGCAGTCTCGCGGTGCCGGTCGGGACACCGGCGCCGGGGCCGCGGAGCTGGCGATCGCCATGCCGCTGCTGATGTTCCTGCTTCTGGCCATCGTGCAGTTCGCACTGTGGCAGCACGCCGTGCACGCCGCTTCTGCCGCCGCTCGTCAGGCCACCGAAGCCGCCCGCGCCCAGGGCGCCGCCACCGACGCCGGAGAAAACCGCGCGCAGGTCGTGCTCGACCAACTCGCCGGCTCCGTCCTCACCGACCCCCGGGTCGACGTGCACATCGGGCCAGAAATAGTCACCGTCCGCATCACCGGGCGCACGGTCAGCCTGATCCCAGGGCTTTCGCCCCGGGTGGAGGTGCAGACCTCCGGAGTGATCGAAAAATTCCGGCCGGACGGCGCAACACCATGATCTTCTGTGGAGGTGGCCGGGCCACCCGGTGGGGCCACACCCACCGGCCCGGATCAGGCGGGGACGGATCGGCGGCGGTCGAACTCACCCTGCTCGCCCCGGTCGCCATCCTGCTGCTGTTACTGATCGTCGCGGTCGGCCGGCAGATCCAGACCCGGATGCAGGTTGACGACGCCGCCCAGGCCGCGGCCCGCGCCGCGACCACCGCACGCAACCCCGCTCAGGCCCAGACCGCCGCCCGCGCCGTGGTCGCGGCCGGTCTGCCCGGCGGCACTCCGTCGTGCCGCACCGTCATCGTCACCGTGGACACGTCCGACTTCCGCCCGGGTGGCAGCGTCCGGGCGACCGTGGCCTGCACCGTCGACCTGGCCGATCTCACCGGCCTGCGCCTCCCGGCCGTCCGCACGGTCGAAAGCACCTTCACCGCCGTTATCGACCTTTACCGAGGCGTTTCTCCCGGGTTCATGAATTCCGAAGCGCCGGCAGGCGGGAACCCGAGCGATGGTGTCCGATGATGCTGTCAGTAGGTATCGGTTCACGAACCGGAGTGCGGGCTGCGAGCTGCGTATGCAAGGCCGGCGAGGGCGAGCAGCATCCAGCCGGTCAGGTAGAGGAAGGCTGCTTCGGCGGACACGGCGGTCCACAGGGCACCGGCGATCGCGCTGGCGGCGACGTTGCCCGCAGCCTGGATGGTCGCCAGCAGGCCGAATGCCGACCCGCGGATGTCGGCTGGTGCCAGGCTGGCGACGGCGGTGTGCTGGGCGGTTTCCACACAGCCGATCGCCGCACCGGCCGCGAGGAACGGCAACGCGAGCACGGCCAGCTGTGCGCCGGTAAGGGCGAAACCGGCGTAGGCGACGGCGAACAGCGCGACCCCCGCAGCCAGGACCAGGACCGCGCCGTGTTCACCGAGCCGGTCGGCGAGTCGTCCGGCGGGCAGGGAGACGGCGGTGGCGACGACGTTGTAGAGGACGTAGAGGGCCAGCGCGAGGCTGGTGGCGCCCTCTTGGCCGTGCCCGGGGCGCAGCAGATCGGTGGCGCGCAGGATGAGCAGGGTGGCGGCGACGTTGCCGACCTCGAAGGCGGCGACCGCGCCCATCAGCGGGCCCAGACCCGCGCGCAGGACCGGTCGGACGCGGATCCGCAGCGGCACTCGTCGCCGGGTCTCGACTGTCGGGACGTGGCGGATGGCGTAGACGATCGCGGCGGCGGCGAGCAGGCCGGGGATGACAGACAGGCCAATCGCCCACCGGACACCCATTGCGGCGACCAGCCCGAGTGCGAGCAGCGGGCCGCCGATCGCGCCGAGGTTGTCCATCATCCGTTCAAAGCCGTAGGCACGGCCGTAAGCCGCAGGGGCGACGGCATCGGCGAGCAGGGCGTTGCGTGCCGGGACCCGCAGGCCGCGAGTGGCCCACGCCCCGGCCCGCAGCACCCCGACCTGCCAGACCGCGGTGGCCGCACCGGTGAGCGCGGCCAGCCCGGCAGTGCTGGCGTACCCGCCGACCGCGACCCGCCGACGCTGGGCCGGCTGGTCGGCGAGTGCCCCGCCGACCAGCCGGGCGGTGCCGGCCAGCCCGTCGGACACACCTTCGATCAGCCCGAGCGCGGCGGCCGACGCACCGAGCGTGACGGTGAGCAAACTCGGCAGCAGCGCGGTGGGCACCTCGTGGCCGACGTCGGCGAGCAGGCTCGCAGCGCCGATACCGGCGACCCCGCGTGTCAGCCACGGATCGGGCCCGGCAGAGGCCTCGGGCAACTCGGCGTGGGCGGTGGGTCTGGTCACGGGAAGCAGTGTGCCGGTATGTCGTCCTATCCCGGGGTCTGGGGGCGGGGCGTCACGTTCACCGTGCCGCAGTGCGTTGCCGACCGGGTCGCCTCGACGGTAGGCGCTCTATCCGTTCCTGGGGAGGGCGAACGGCAGAACGGCAAGGCGGATCTCCCTGTTGCGGTCGCCCTTGGCGTGCAGGACGAAATCGAGGCGCTCGTCGGTGTGCTGGGCGCCGCACCGCTTGAAGGTCGGGTACTTCTCCACCTCGATGACCGCTTTCCCGATCGCGGCGGTAACGTCAACGCGGCGGATGAACAGCAACAGGGCGGCTTTGGTGTCGCGCCAGACGAGGTAGCTGAACAGCTGGTCGAGGGCTTGCGGGATCGTCGATGGGCCGTCCCAGATCTTGCACTCGCCGATGAAGACGTTGCGGTCGTCCTCGCGGATGAGGATGTCGGTCTTGCCGTCGCCGTTGAAGACCTCCCCGGCCGCGTTGCCCTCGAAGACCGTGTTGAGGCTGATCAGAAGCAGGTCGCGGATCTCTTCCTCGTCCAGTTTCGCGGCCGTCGACGGGTTGCGTTCGAGCGCGTTGCGGCTGCTGCGCAGCACGGCGAGCGCGGCTTCGTAGTCGCTCTCGGCCAGGACAGGCTCGGGCACGAATGGTCCGCTCGCGATCGGCCGACGGACTGTGATCCTCCGTCGGGTGACGGGCACCGCGTACCGTGCGGCGTCCGGCCGCTGCCGGATCGGAAATCCCAGCCCGGCCTCGAGCCGCCGATCGGCGAGCACCTTCGCCCGCCGGGCCGTGACGAGCTCAGGTGTCAGCTGTCGGATCCTTTCGTTGTGCCGATCGATATCGGCACGGGCATAGCCCAGATGATCATCGATTCTGTCGAGCCGGGCGTCGAGCTGCGCCCGTCCCTCCGTCGGCTCGATAGCGGCCGAGTCCGCGATCATCGCAAGCCGGATCTCGTGCTCCGTCACAGTGGCGTACTGGGCGCGGAGGCTGCGCCGGCTGGCGCGAAGTTTGAAGACGGCCCGGTCGCCGTCGAACGGCACCGCGATGACGATCTGGGTCCGCAGCACCTCATAGCTCTGCCACAAGCCCTCCCGACGTTCGACAACCTCGGGTGCTGGCACCAACTCGGCCTCCTCACGGCGCAGCGTCGGGCAGACGACGGAGTACTCACCGATCAGGTAGTTCACGACGTCGGTCGGCGCGGTTGCGAGCAACTCGTCGGGGTTCCAGGCGTTGACCGTCTTTTTCAACGCGTCGACCTGACCGTCCAGTGTGGCCATGAGGTCGCCGTCGTTGAACAGGATGCCGTTCTGGTGCATGGGTCCAGTCTGATCCATACGTCGGACAGTTCCGCTGATATGTCCTGGTCGCCGCCCTCTCCGGTCCGCGGTGTGCCCGATCGACGTCGGCTCGGCGGCGGGGCCAGCGCGAGAAGTGATCGCCACGTTGGCGATCAGGTCGGCGGGACGGCACGAGTCGCCGCCGCTGGGGTGGGCTTCATGAAGGATGCGGTCCTCACAGATGCGGACCGGAGGCCCACGCGCACCGATGACGAGATCGTCGCCGCATGCGGTCCTCACAGATGCGGACCGGGGACAGGCCGGTGCCCGATGACACCTCCGCCCGCTGGCCGGGGCTGGGACGGCGGACAGATCACCGCGTTCTTCGCCGTGTTTGCCGTCGCGTTGCTCGCCCTCGCCGGGCTGACCGTGGACGGCGGCCGGGCGCTCGCCACCAAATCGAAAGCGATCAGCACCGCCGCTGAAGCCGCCCGCGCCGGCGCTCAGGCCCTTGACCTGCTCACCTACCGGACCACCGGCGTGCCCCAGCTCGACCCTGCCCAGGCGCGTAGGCTCGCGCAGGACTATCTGACCGCGGCCGACGCGCAAGGGGTGGTCACCGCCACCCCCGTCCTGGTCACCGTCACCGTCACCGCGGTTACCGGCACCCACCTGCTCACTGTGCTCGGCGTCCGGCAGATCACCGTCACCGGCACTGCCAGCTCCACCCCGGTCCGCGGCGTGGGCGCCTCGGTCGCCGGCCCACCGGGAGGTGGGCCGTGAGCCACCATTCCTACCCCTACACTCCGTTACCCAGTCTCGCCCCGCCCGGTCCGGTCGGCTTCTGGCGACGGCTCACCGCCCTGTTGGCCGCACTTGGCGCGCTCGCGGTCAGCGTCGCGTTCCTCGTCGCCGCACCGGTCGCGATGTGGCGGGGCATCGGCTGGCCGCTGCCCCGCCACATCCCCACCTGGGATGGGATCAAAGTCCTCCTGGGCTCGCCGTTCGCTCAGGACTTTCTGCTCGACGTGTTGGCCTGCCTGTTCTGGTACCTCTACCTCGTCCTGGTGCTGTCCTTCGCCAGCGAGGCGGCGATGATCGTCGTCGACTGGCGTCACCCCCGCCCGCGTACCCGCCGTCGCGGGCAGACGCTGGCCGCCGCGTTGCTCGGTACCATCATCGCCGGAATGATCACTGTTGCCGCCCGGAGCAAGCCCCTGCCGACCACCACCGCGGGTGAGCTGAACCAGACCTCCGCCGCTTACCGTGCCCCGATCGTCGCGGCAGCCCCCGCCGACCCCACACCCCCGGCCACGCCCACACCTGCTGTATTCGTTCGCACCACGCCCAACGTCGTCCAGCCGGTCGGCTACACCCAGCCGGCCGGCCCGGGCGTGAACCTGCCGACCATGCTCGTCGCCCGCTACGACTCGCTGTGGGGACTGGCTCACACGCACCTCGGTGACGGGCTGCGCTGGCGGCAGATCTACCAGCTCAACGAAGGCCGGCCGCAACCTGACGGCGGACGGCTGGCCAACCCCGACCTCATCCGCCCGGGCTGGATCCTGCGACTGCCCGCCGACGCCGTCGTCCCACAGGACCCGACCGAACCGGCCACCACCAACCCGCCCGACGGCGCCACCGCGGGCACCGGCCCGGCGGCGCCTGCCGGCCCGGCCGCCCCCGACACGCCGGCCACAGCACCGTCGGCCCCACCGACCGCCACGCCCTGGATCCCACCGGTATCCACAGTCGCGCCATCCTCGCCAGCCGGAGCATCCCCGGCGCGGGGGACGTCCTCCGCACCCGCGGCACCCGCGCCGACCAGCCATCCCACCCCGGCCGCGCCGCACGTCCCGGTAGAGCGCCGCACCATCCGGCTGCCGTCCGGCGCCGTCCTACCTACCACCCTCATCGCCGCGATCATCGCCGCGGTCACGATCGCCCGGCTGCTGCGCACCCGCCGCCGCACGCCGACCCGGCCCGGCCAGCCGGTACCGACTGCCCCATCGCTCCCGGTGATCGTGCGGGAGATCCTGGGCGCCGGCACTACAATGTCCGCCGACGATGAGGAAGCCGACCTGTGGCCGGGCCACCCGCGCCGGGGCGACCACGACAGCGTCACCGGCCACCCCGGCCACCCCGGCCACCCGCAACCGTCCGATCCCACCGCCGTCCCGTCCCGCCCACGCGCCGACCTCCCCGCGTCTGACGGGCAGGAGCCGTCCACCCCCGTCGGCCGGCCGGCAACCCCGCCGCTTGGCTCCGGCGGCATGGGAGAGCCGGTGCCATCGGAGGTGGCACTGCTACCGGGGACGCTGGTCCGTGCCGGCCGGCTCGGCCTCGACGGGCCAGGTGCGCCGGCCGCAGCACGGGCAATCCTGACCAGCCTGCTCACCGACCATTACCGCCACCGCAACCGGCCGGACCGGCCCTGGCCCGGCCGGCTCCTCATCCCGGCCGCCGATGTCGACCGGCTCGGTCTGCCCGCCGACCTGCTCGCCGTGTTGCCGCAGGTCACGATCGTCGACAGCGCGGGCGCCGCGGCCGACCGGCTGGAAGCCGAAGCGCTGTACCGGCAGCGGATGATGGCCACCTCCGGTACCGACACCATCGACGCGCTACGCCAAGCAGTGCCCGACGAAATGTTCCCCACCGTCCTGCTCGTCACCAGCGTGGAAGAGACGCTTGCCGGCAGGACAGGGACGGCGAACGGCCACGGCAGACAGCTCGGCCTGTTCACCCTCGCCCTCGGCCACTGGCCCGCACAGCTGACCGTCACCCTTGACTCCGACGGCACGCAGACCGCCCCGGCCGGCGGACGCGGAGACGCATGGTGGCAGCTGACCGCCGCCAGCGCCGCCGACCTGCTACGGCTGGCCGCCGCAGCCCAGGACATCCACCTGCCCGACGAGGCCACCCCACCCGTCTTCTCAACAGCCACGCCCGCACCTGCAGTCACGCCCGCACCTGCCCGGCCGGCGGTGGAGCGACGGGTACGGCTGGTGCTGTTCGGCCGGCCCACCCTGGTCATCGACGGCCGGCTCCACACCAAGGGCGTCCTGACCAAATCGTTGGAGATCGCGGCCTACCTGGCGTTCCACTCCGACGGGGTCAGCGGCGATCAGCTCGCCGGCGAGCTGCTCCCCGACCGGGAGCCCGCTAAGGCCGCCAACCAGATCTACCGGGCTGTCGGGGCGCTGCGGGGCGAAATCCGACAGGCCACCGGTGACCGGGACACCGTCTTCGTTGCCGGCGGCAAGACCGGCTACCGACTCAACCCCGACCATGTAACCGTCGACCTGTGGGAATTCGGCACAGCGGAACGCACCGCCGGCCACGCCCGCGACGACCCCGCCCGCATCGCCGCGCTCACCACCGCCGCCGAGCTGGCCCGCAACCGGCCGCTCGCCGACGTCGGCTACAACTGGGCCGCCGGCTATGTCGCCGACCTCGAGCACCGCATCACCGGCGTACTCGCCGACCTCGCCGACCTGTACGCCGACGACAACCCCGACCGGGCACTGGCCTACCTCGAACAGGCCATCGTGCTCACCCCGCACGTCGAAGACCTCTACGCCCACATGATGCGCATCCACGCCGCCCGCGGACGCACCGACGCCGTGCGTCGCACCTACCAGCGGCTCGCCGACGCATTAGAGCACCTCGGCCTCGACGTCGACCCCACCCCCGAGACCCAGGCGCTCCTCGCCCGTCTCACCCGCACCCAGCAGGCCACGCCGCCCCCCGGAGCCGGGCATACCGGACCACGGCGGATCATCCGTCCGGCCGTCCCCCGGCCCGTCGACCCACCCATCGCCGGCAGCTGACCCCGACCACCACCAACTGACCCACTACCGAGTGCAGCACCACTTACACCGAGCGTCGGGCTCTGTGCCGCATTCGGTGGTGACGGATTGTTAGCCGAGCAGGATGCGGTGCCGGAGCAGGGTGAACCCGGCTCTGCCGTGCATCTGGCGCATGATCCGTTTGGTTTTT
>NZ_CAKJTM010000104.1:11184-12106 GCF_917627345.1 Protofrankia sp. CiP3
ATGTGGAATCTGATTTGTCAAGGTTCGTGGGGCCTTATGGTCAGGCGAGTGACGGATCCGCCAGCGTGACCACTCGGTCGAGGGTCGGGTCGAACCCGAGGACAGGATGGGCCTGGCTCCCGCCCTCCGCCGTCATCATCACCGGTTTGCCGAGCTCGCGTCCGATCTCTGCCAGGAGGCTGCAGAGCGCGTCAACACCGAGTTGCCCTTGGAGTTCCCGCAGATCGACGTCGAAGTCGATCTCATCGGCGGACATGATTCGGAAGATCGCGAGGACTCCGGGCTGCGGCCAGACCCTCAGTTCCGCGATCTCGCGGTCAGCCGGGCGGGCGAGCACGGCAGCGGCCGACGGCAGCGGCAGGTCCGTGGAGCCCTCGGAGTACTGCCACTGCCAGTTGCGTGCCTGGACCAGGTGGAACAGGGCCTGCCAGTCCGCGACGGAGGCGTCGGGGACGAAGACGTCGGGAAGGGCTCCCATGAGGTTGGGATCGAAGAGGTCCTTGACCTCCTCCCAGACAAGACCCGGCATGCCGCTATGTTGCTTGGTCAGGGCCGTGAGCGCCGGTCGATTACGTTGCCGGCCTGCGGTTCACCACGACGATCGGCAGCAGAGCCGCCCCAGCGGGCCTGTCGACCTGCCGGGGTGCCGGCCCGGCCGGCGTGGGGACGTCGGCGAGTTGCTGAAGGAGTCGGTCGAGAGCGGCCTGGCCGTCCTCGACGGCGGCCTGCTCGGCTTCGGTGAGCGGGATGGCCGCGTGCATCTTCTGCAAGTTGGTCCTCGCTTCCAGGAGCTGGGCCTTGGTGGAGTTCTTGGGGGTGTAGAAGTCGCATTTGGCGCAGGCCATGCGGTGCGGGCACTGCTCGAAGAAGGTGTAGGTGCAGTAGCCGTGGCCGAGGTCGTAGTGCTGCCAGGGCTCGCCGG
>NZ_CAKJTM010000104.1:12213-14297 GCF_917627345.1 Protofrankia sp. CiP3
TCGCGGCGGCCCCGGAGGCGACGGCGTCGCGGTCGACGAGGACCTCGACCGTCCGCATGTTGCGGGAGAAGTATCCCGCGTCGTCGTAGGCCCGAGTCAGCGTGGCCGGGCTGATCTTCGCGTAGAACTGCGTCGACTGCGGCGACCGGTGGCCGAGCCACGCCTGCAGCTCGAACAGCGTCATCGGCTCCTTGGCGTTGTAGAGCTGGCTGGCGATCGTGGATCGGGCCCGGTGGCTCGTGATGTTCCCCCGGACATCGGTGGTGGGAACGCCCGCCTTGCGGCAGAGCACCGGGATGACCGTTTTGTTGATGTAGACGGTGGACACCTTCCGGGCCCGGAAGGCGAACAGCAGGTCGACGAGCTCGCCGGTGCGACGGTCGGTGAACCTCGGCTGGGTGGGGCGGGTGGCCTGCCAGGCATCGAGGGCCTGGCCCAGGATCGGGTCGACCGGCTTGGTGAACGCGGTGCCGGTCTTGTGGGCCGGCACGTCCAGCAGACAGACCGCGTCACGGGCCAGGACCTGATCCGAGTCACCCGTGATCTCGGCGCCGTCGTGCTGCCAGCGGATACAGCCCACCCTCAGGCGGGCGATCTCATCACTGCGCTGCCCGGAGAACAGCCAGGCCAGCGTGACCGCACGGACCAGTTCGAGAGGGTAGAAGTTCCCGGCCTGGGACTGCGGCAGGTCGTCTTCCGCGAGGTTCAGCCCGGCCCACATCAGCTTCGCCCAGATCTCGTCGGCGATGACTCGGGGATCGGGGCCGAGTAGGGCGGCGATGCTGCGCGGGGTGGCCAGCGCGCGCTGCGGGTCGAAGCGCCTGGGGATCCATTCCCATTCTTGGCAGTCCCGGAAGAAGGTCCGCACCGCGCTGAGCTGAGTCGCCTTCGTCGCTGCCTCCAGCGGCTTGCCGACGCGGCCCTTCAGCCCGGCGGTGCGCTGGGCGTAGTCACCGACCTGCATCCGGTCCAGCGCGGCGATCCAGGCCGCGCAGGTCTGCCGTGTCCAGGAGCCGGGGTTGGCGGCCTCGGGATGCTCAGCCTCCAGCCACCTCCCGACCTTGAGCAGGGTGGCGCGGACGGCGCCGCGGACCCGGGGCGTGAGTGTGGACGTGCCATGCCAGCGCTCCACCCACTCCGCCCAGGCGGGTGAACCGCCCTCGGCCTTCGGCGAGTGACGGCCCATCAGCCGCCGTGGCGGGTCGCAGAATCCCAGCTCGGCGACGGCCCGCTGCATGGCGTGCAGCGTGTTGCCCCTCGCGGCGGGCAGGAGCTGCTCGCGGCGGGCGCGCTCGAACAGCCCGGTGCTCAGATCTTCCAAGTGCGGGCTGCGGTTGAGGAGGAGCATCTGGCAGGCGACCATCGGCAGCATCTGGTCGCCGTCGCGGCCGAGCCGGTAGCCCCATCCGGCCAGCACCGAGCGGATCCGCCTGATCTCGCCGTCCACGCGTTCACGCCCGAACACGCGCCAGGCCAGGGTCAGGCGGCTGAAGCTGCCAAGCCGGTAGAAGGCGGTGAAGCCGCCGAGCAGGAAGGCATGCGCGGCCAGGGAAGGGCGCACGGCGTCGTCCGCCCAGCCCGGGGCGGCCTTGCGGAACCCTTGCTGGTCCTGGCCCAGAAGCCCGGCCCACTCTTCGTCGTTCCATGCCCAGTAGGACCGGCCGATCTCGGCGCACCGCAGCAACACCACCGCGGTCGCGTCCAGCATCGCCCGGCGCCGGTGAGAGGTCAGCGGACCCTCCAGCGCGGCGGCGGCATCGTCGAGCGGCCGCAACAGGCGCCTGACCGGCTCCCATCCCCGGGCATCGGGGTCGTGCCGGGCCAGGCGGCGCAGCTCACCGACCCCAAGCTCGATGATCGCATCCTGCTCCGTCGGCCGGAGCAGGCGCGTCGTGTCGTAGCGAGCCGTGTCAATCGGCCACCGCCAAGAGCCGGAGGGGGCCAGGCGGTCGGCCGCGTGGCGGACGATCACCGGGACGCCTCCGCGCCCTCGCCGCTGGTCAGCGCCTGGACGCGCTGGGCGTGGATATGCCGCATGCCCTGGCTGAGCTTCCCGGCGAGCTCTCGGCCGGACAGGTGGATAT
>NZ_CAKJTM010000104.1:14932-15952 GCF_917627345.1 Protofrankia sp. CiP3
ATACCGCAGCGTGGAGTCAGTGTGACGGTGCCCCGCGAAAGCGGCGATCGCGTGGACCTCCCAGCCCATCCTGGCCAGGTCCGTCAGGCACAGGTGCCGGGTCGTGTGCGTGGAGAACCGCTCGACCCCTGAGGCCAGGGCGATCCGGCGGACCACCTTTGACCAGGTCCACAAGCTCAACGGCTGGGCGTGGTTGCGCCGCGACTCCGACAGGAACAATGGCCCCCTCGCTCGGCTCACCGAAACCCGGTGCGCGAGGTATTGCGACAGCAGGACCCCGGTCGAGGCCGAGTACGGCACGACGCGCTCCAGCCGGTTCTTCGTCGTCTCCGCCCGGACCCGCAGCGTGCGGTGCGCCGGGTCGATGTCATCGGTACGCAGCGAGCACAACTCCTCGCGCCGCAGCGCGGCATCGTAGGCCAGCGCCAGCATCAGGCGGTTACGCGCCGGCTCCCGGCCTGCCTCCTCCAACAGCCGCAGCCACTCCTGCTCGCCGGGAATCCACGGCAGCCTGGTCAGCCGCGGCACCAAGCCGCGCTGCGCTCCGCCAGCCCGTCCGCCGGGGGTGTAACGGCCCCGACCCACCGGATTGGACTCCCGCAACCCCTCTTCCATCAGAAAGTCGTAGAACAGCCGGACCGGCACCAGACGCTGCTGGATCGTGGCGTTCGCCAGCCCGGCCCCCGAGTCGATAGCCACCACGTTCGCGCCCCGCAGGCTCGGCCGCGACGTCAGCTCCCGCACGAAGACGGCGACGTGGGCACGGTTCGCGGTGACCGGGTCGACGTCCTCCCGCTCGCACATCAGCAGGTACTCGGCCAACCCACGCGCGTAAGCGTCGACCGTCCTCGGAGCCCGACCGAGATCCGTCCAGATCTGCAGCCACACCGCCGCCTGCTCGTGCCGGCCGAGCACCGGCCACTTCTCCGTCAGCACCGTTGTGCCGCTCAAGCCGTCTCCCAAGTCCGTGGTCGCATCGGGGAGACACGATCACCCCGGCCAGATTCCACGTAACTTCTA
>NZ_CAKJTM010000105.1:0-5222 GCF_917627345.1 Protofrankia sp. CiP3
ACCCAGCTACATAACGAATTTGTTATGACGTCCCAAGGCCGGGTAGACGCTGGTGCTGCATCCCGAGGTACGGAACTGGCTGCATGAGGTGCGCAAGGCTGATCGTGCGACAGCGGCGCTCGTGAGACAGGCGATCCAGCATGTGCTGGACGGCCGGGGCCCGGACGAAGGACGCCCGCTGGTCGATCGAGTCAAGGGAAGCCGGGTGCACAACCTGAAGGAACTGCGTCCGGCGAGCACCGGCGGGACGGAGATGAGACTCCTCTTCGTGTTCGACCTGGCCCGACAGATGGTACTGCTGGTGGCCGGGAACAAGGCTGGGAACTGGCGTCGCTGGTACGAGGTGGCGATCCCGCTCGCGGAAGCACGGTACGCCGAGCATCTCGCGGCACTGGGAGACGGAGGCTGATGACGATGACCAAAACGACCGCGGGGTGGCACGCCTATGAGGACACCGGGCAGCTACTCGCCGAACTTGGCCTCACCGACGCCGACATGACCCGGGCCCGCGAGGCCACGGAGGATCATGTCCGCGCGTGGCACCTCGCCCAAGTCCGGGCCGAGCAGGACCGCACGCAGTCTGACCTGGCCCAGACCATGGGAGTCTCACAGCCCCGTGTGTCGGCGCTCGAGCGCGGCGAACTCGACACCGTCACCCTTTCGACGCTGCGGGCTTTATGTGCATGCCCTCGGTGGCACGCTCCGCGTCGTCGCCGACTTCGGTGACCGGGAGTACCGGCTGACATAGGCGCCGCAAGACCGGCCCCGGCCCCGGCGAGATCGACAGCCTGGTCGGCGGCCCTCTGGGGCGTTCTCACCGAGGCCGACTTCGCCGACCAGCCGAAGGTCTACAGCCGTCTCGGCCTGCGGCCGACCTGCGACCCCGGGTACCACCGGGTCACCATCGAGGCCAAGCCTCCGGCGATCATGTACTTGGGAAAGTGTCCGAAGGGGGACTCGAACCATTACCCCACGGCCAGTCGTCCTCACCACCGAACTCACCCTCGCAGGCCAGGGGTGAGCCAGGCCATGAATTCGGCGTCACCTGGCGGTACTCAGAGCGCCCGCCAGGCGTGGGCGTAACCGTCGCCTGTGCCAACGGCCCTGACGGCCCTGCTGTACTCGGCTGCGGCCACGACGCGGGTCCGAGTGCCGCCGGGACCTACACTGGTCGCATGAGCGCCGCATTTGACTACGAGGACATGCACCACCTCGTCAGCCTGCTCAACCCGAACCAGATACACCGGCTACGCCTGCTCGTCACCCAGGACGAAGAGCTGTCCCAGGTAGCCGAAGCCGCCCTCTCCCAACCCGAGACGCCCGGGACGCAGGGTGCCCCGGAGGGCCTGCTGGCCCTCATCGGGAGCATCGACGGCCCACCAGACCTCGGTGAACAGCACGATTACTATGTCCGCCAACGGATGCGGGAACGCTGCGGCGACTTTTCGTGATCGTTACTGTCCTGGACACGGGCCCGTTGGCGGTTGCCCTGAACACGGGCGACCGGCGACACGCCGAGTGCGCGTCCCTCCTGACATCGCTGCCCGGCCATCGTCTCCTGCCCAGCCCCGTGATGACCGAGGTCTGCTGGCTCCTCGAACGCTGGCCGAAGGTGGATGCGGCGTTCCTGGCCGAAGTGGCACGAGGAACCTTCGAACTCGTCCACCTGACCCCTGCCAACCTGACACGCATGGGGCAGCTGGTCGTGCAGTACGCCGACTTCCCGCTCGGTGCGGTCGACGCCTCCGTGGTCACGGTAGCCGAACGCTTCGGCACAGGCCGAATGGCCACCCTCGACCGGCGCCACTTCAACGCGGTGCGACCCGCGCATCTCCCCGCCCTGACGCTGCTGCCCTGACAGGCCACACATCCTACTGGCGGCGCCGAAGCGTCCCAGGCGAATACATCCGGAATTTCTACAGGCCCACAACCGGGGGACGTCAACCCCGGACACGGATGGACCCCCGCTCTCGTCATCCATCATGAACACCTCCTTCAATCGACGACGTGACGACGCGGCCTTGTGCAACGGTCCCCCGGAGGTGCACCCCACCGCAAGGAGATCATTCACCGCTGTGGGCGAGGAGCGGTCAGCGCCGAACCGCCGAGCTCGGGAAGGGTCCGGGTGACCAGTGTGCGGGAACTCGTTCGCCCCGTCACTCGCCTCTGACGGACGCAGCGGCGCCCTGCCCGCGGACCGCGGCCGGGCTCGGCCGGTACCCAACCGGTTGCTCCGCGAAAGCGATGCCCATACTTCACGACATGCGTATTCTCATCCACACCGTCGGTAACGCGGATGTTGGGAGCACATCCGGGGGAAATCTGGTCGCGCGGTGCGCGGCACTGCGCGCCATGCCGAGGCAGGATGCTGCGGAGAAACTCCAGCAGAGCGCACCTGCCGAATCCGGTGGGGATCCACGCCCGACACCACTGGTCGCGGTCCTGGATCGGGAAAAGGGCACCACCGACTACGACCGGATACTCCTGATCGTCAGTATCCCCCAGGACGAGAACGATACGGAATTCACAAGCGACCTCGGCCCTATCATCAAGGAACACCTGTCCGAGGAGTGGACATACGGCCGGACGCTCCCCGCGGACGCGGTCGAACTGCTGGAAATCAAAGCCCCGCTCTCGTCCGAGACCCGGCCGTTGCTGGGTGGCTGGATCAGTGGGAGCGCCGGCGCCGGTCATCCACTTCCCGATGTGGACGTCAGCTTCATCAGGGGTTCCAACGGAGCGGGCCTCGGACTCATCACGGCGGCGATCGAGGCGGGAACGCCGCCGACGGTCATCCTGCCCGCTGATGAACGGCTGGACCTGAGCCGGCAGATCCCGACCCCGGAGAGCCGACAGATCTGCGAACCTCTCAAGGAAATTCGGTGACGAGTGCGCCGAGAGGGCCCGGGGAGTTTGCATTTTCGACAGCGATAGTCTAGCATCCTCAAAATCCTTCCTGGGCAGCGTCCATCGCTTTGGAGATGGCGTCGATTTTTGTCTCCTCGCCCTTCGTCGCCAACGGCGGCTACATGTTCCGCCTCGCTGATCGGCCGGTTGCGAGATGGGAACGGCTCAGGGACCCGAACGGGAAGCCGATTCCACTTGAGATCTTCGTCGATAATACGGGCAACGTCTTCGAGCGATGGATTCTGTAGTTCCATAGCATAGCGTGACCGTACGACGCACGCGACTTTCCGCAAGTTCTTCGCCACCGTGCACGGTGCGGTTCGCACCGTCGAGACGATTTCTATGGGCCTGAGATGGAAACGTCTGCGCGAGCCTGTACCGCGCCTCTACTGCACGGCAACAGCGACACGACCGGCGCGGTCCGCGGGGTGGAGACCATTGCGACCGGGTTGAGGTGAAAGCGCCTCGCGAGCCCCTGTCGATCGTTGGTGAGGTTGGGACCGAGGCATGCCGGGAGCTGGGCGCGACGGTAGCGGCCAGCCTGATGTCCGGGTGACCCGGGAGTTCGACAGGCAGTCAGATGCGCACGACCGCGATGGTGCGTCCGCTTTGGCTGGTGGCGATCTGGGTGCCGAGCTTGGTGCCGACGCGTTTGCGTTCGGCGGATCGCTGATCGAAGATCACGAGATAGCCGGTGGTCAGTCCGAGGCGAAGCAGGTAGCCGTCGAGCTGGCCGATGCCGGCCTGGGTCGGGTCGGCATCGCCGGGGCGGTGGGTCTTGACCTCCAGTGCCTCGCGCTGGACAGTGGATCTTCCGTCGGGCCCTGGATGGCTCCAGCGGATGAGCAGGTCCATAGCGCCGCGGCCCACGCCGTACTCACGGTCAACGAAGCCGCTGCCGTTGATGGCGCGGTCGAGGTACCCGAGCAGTGTGACGTGGGGGGTCACTTCGCGATAGGGCTCGTCGGCCTCGAGGACATCCTCGGTTCGGTGCCAGAACTCTGTGAATCGTTCGAGTAGTCCAGGCAGGTCGAGGCGGCCGTCGGCCAGAACAAACGAACGTGGCTGCGGTGCGCCAGCCACCCCGTCGAACAGTCCATCGGCGAGGACTCGTGTGATCACGTTGCGGTAGATCGGGTTGGCGATTTCCACCGTGGACGCGGTCCGCCGGACGAGGCCGAGGTCGGTGGTGTAGGCGAGGTCGTCGGAGAAGGGATCGAACCTGACCTCCGTGCCGGCAAGAATTGGTTCGATGATCCGCTGTACGCGCGGGTCGCGGAGTCGGTCGAGCAGGGAGTCCAGATGGGTCTCGCGTGCGACGATGAGACGCTCCTCGGCCTCGTCGACGTGGTTGACCGTGATCGTCGTAGTCGCGGGGACCTTCATGCGGTCGACGATCTCGTAGGCAAGCGCGTTGACCAGCCAGGGCTGGCCCATGGTGAGTGCGAAGACGTGCTCTATCGCCTGGGGGGTGAACTTCTGGCCAGTGTCGGCGGTGTACTGATCATAGAGGGCGCGGACCTCATCGAGTGTGAAGTCGTTCAGCCGTAGCGACGTCACCTTGATGTTGAATGGGCTTGGTGAGGTAAGCCTGGTTGGGTCGCCCCCTGACGCGATCTTGTAGTCGCGGACGTCGCGTAGGCCACAGAGCGCAATCGAGGAGGGAAAGCCAGCTGGCCGCCGACGGTAGCCGTCTCGTACTTGACCGAGGACGCTGAGTAGCGTTCGCCCGGACAGTGCGTCGATCTCGTCGAGGAACAGCACGAGGGGGCGTGGACAGGCTCGTGCCCACGCGCCGAATGCGGCCGCGAGCAATCCCTCGTCCCATGCGGCCGGCCAGATCGGCGGGCGCAGGTCGGCCGGCAGGTAGTCCTGCGCTGCTTCCCTGGCGAGGCTGAGGATCGCTCTGGTGGCGGCGCCGACGTCTGCGGACCAGGAGCGTCCTGCCTCCATGGACAGCACGACCGCCGCGTAGTGGCCGCTCGCGGTGAGGTCGGTGGCGAGAGCCTGCAGCGCCGTCGTCTTACCGGTCTGGCGCGGGGCGTGCAAGACGAAGTAGTTCTCCCTGGCGACCAGGTCGGGCACTTCGGGGAGCCGTGCGGACGCCGGGATCATGAAGTGCTTGCCTGGCACGCACGGCCCGGCCGTGCCGAACGTGCGAGCCACCACCCACCACCCTTCTAGGCCACGCGTCTCTGATCGCAACTCTACGGAATCCACCACGGACATCGACCCATCGTCGCGTGGACCGGCGGCTGGCCGACAGGAAGATCGTGACCGACCGTTCGGCCAGGGCGGAGGGCAATACCAGGAAC
>NZ_CAKJTM010000105.1:5616-14966 GCF_917627345.1 Protofrankia sp. CiP3
GCTGATCGAACGCCCTATCCTCGGGCGCTCTTAGTGTCTGATCGTGCAGGTTCGGTGGGTGCCGAGACGTGGTCAGGTCAAGGAGAAACGCGGGGACCGGTTGGTGGACCGGTGGGAAGTCGAGACCCTGCTCGACGAGGTCAAGGTCCACCAGCAGGACGGCCGGCTCGTGCTACGGTCTCGCGCCCCCGACCGGGTCGAGCAGGAGGTCTGGGGCGTCCTGCTGCTGCACCGGGCGTTACGGAAACTGATCCACGACGCCGCGCTCGTCGACGGGGTCGGCCCCGACTGGCTCTCGTTCACCCACACCGTCAGCATCGTCCGGCGCCAGGTCGTGCGCCGGGCGGTTTCTCCCCGCCGCCGGACCGCCCGGATCCTGGCCGCGGTGACCGCTGAGATCGCCGAACACGTCCTACCGAAACGCTCCCGCTCTCACCCCCGCGTCGTCTGCCGCACCACGCGCACCCCGTTCCCCGCCAAGAAGCCCATCGACAAGCACCTCGCCGCACCGCCACCGACCGTCGTCACAGTACTGATTCGAACCTAAAGTTCCTGGTATTGCGCCCCGACCCCGAGCCGTACGAGAACGTCGAACGCCGCCATGCGGGCGTCGGACTCCTTCCAGGCCCGACCTTCTACCAGGGGAGACGGGAACACGAGGGACGGCAGGGGGCGACCGGTCAGACTCACCGCCCTGTCCAGGGCCGAGGCTCTCCGTCACCACTATCCCAGGCCCGCAAGCCGTCACACGCATCCGGGACGGGACAATCCGGGCGCCGACAGAGCGCCACCTGGTCCGTGCCTCGGCCTGTGTCGGGAGGTGGAATCCCGGTCTCCAGCGGAACGGCGGAGGTCACATAACGGGTGTCGGTGACTGCGTCCGGATCCGCTGACACGCGCCATTGAGGAACATCGACCGATGACGACAAGCATCGAAACCGTGGGGTAAACGTGGGGTTCAGCGCATCGGACGCCTGGCCGCGTGATAAGAAGTGCCTGTGCCGCAGGCGATCTGGGTGGACCTAACGCACCACAATAAGAACCGGATATAATCTTGGTTCAAGGTCCCGAAATCACTATCCGCCCGGTCTCGGCGCGGGTCCCGACCAGGGGCGACGCCCTGTGAGCGCCCGAGTAGTAATAGCATCGCCCGAGTCGAACACGCGTTCCGTACGTCTGGCGGGTCCGGACGCCGCGGTCCGTCTGGTGACCATGATCGTGGCCGGGTCTCACTCGCCGCATGCAGCTGGCCCGGCGAGGCGGGCGGAAAACCACCGGCTCACGTGCGGGCGAGTGGCATGCCAGGACGCCCGCTACGCCGCTGAACGAGGGACGACGCGGACGTCGAGGTCGGCGTCGAGAGCCTCGGCGAGCCGTTCCAGCACAGGCAGTGTCGGTACGGTGCCACCGGCCTCGAACCGAGCCACCGCCGACTGCGTCATGCCCGCCGCGCGGGCCAGTTCGGCCTGACTCCAGGCGCGCCGCTGGCGCAGCTCCCGCACCGACCTGCCCAGCTCAAATGCCAGCCTGGCTGCCTGGTATGCCTCGCGCGCGCCCGGCTCGCCCATCCGGCGTTCCCTCAGCCCCGCCCAGTCCGCCCGCTCAGCCATCGCCGTCGCCCCCCTCACCCTCGCCCACCGTGTGCTGCCCTGTCAGGCAGCGTGCCAGCGCGTGCCTCGCCCTGGACACCTCGGAGACCTCCCTCATCCGCGACTTGGCGAACACCGTCAGAAGCACCACCCTCCGCCCCGGCGCGATCCAGTAGGTCACCCGGATCGCCCGGCCCTCCAGATGGAACCGCAGCTCCCGCAGCTTGCCGTCGAGCTGCCGCGTGTACGGCTCCCCCAGCAACGGACCCTGCTCGGCGAGCAGATCCACATAGAAAGCGGCCGTCGCGAAATGCGCGGTCGGCAGCCGTTCCAACCAGTCCCGAACTTCCGGTTCCAGCTCGACGGTACCCCAGGTCATAGCGTTGACGCTATAGCCGCGCGACTGCGGTCCACCTGTCAATACCGACACGGCCACCTGCCAGACCACGACACGCCGCGCACCAGCCGCGCGGAATCATCTCTGCGATACAGGAGACCCGCAGGTGGAACTCGACTCCCGAGCTGGGCTGAGCCCTCGATCGTCCATCGGCACCCTGAAGTTGAACATGATTCAGCTCGATGTATGGCCCGGAAGCCGATCTCAGCGTCCACGGAGGGCGCGAACGCGCCTCCTCAGGAGCGCGACGAGGTTCATCTCGATCACCTCCGGACGTCACCGATCACCGAGAGACTGTGTCCCGCCATGAGCCGTCCCGCCGACAAGCACGCTTCCGAAGCACCCCCTCGTGCCGGACCCCAGTCGGTCGACCGGGGTCGCCTCACTCACGATGATCAGGTGGCCCGAGCGTAGTCCACTGCCGCGAGATCAGGACGCAAGCCCGAGTAGGAGGTGATCCTGGCGGGGCGTGCTCCTCGAAGCCGAGGTCCACCCAGCGCCCGGCGCGTCGGGCGGTGTCAGCTTCGAGGTGTCGTCGTTCGGCATCCCACGCCGTACGGGCGCGGCAGGTTATGCCGGCCACAGCAAAGGCCAGCGATCGACGGAGGCGAAAGCCGCACATGGCGGACGATCCTGACAGCGACGTCACGGACGCCGTGAACAGCGACTCGGCCGCCGACGTCGAGGACAGCCCAACCACAAGACCCCGGCGGCAACCCGCCATACGCCCGGCCATCGACAGCATCGAGACCGTCCTGATGACCCCGGAAGAATGGACACAGGCCGTCAATGCCCTCGCCGAGCTGATCGTCGCCTGGGAGAGAGCCGGAGCACCAACCAAAATACCGCGACAAAATATTTGACGGTCGACGCCGACGCACGCGAATCACCTGACCCCATCGGACTGGCATTCACACGGCAGAGATGATGATCCGCGAGCCACACCAGCGCACCGGGTTTTCCGGGGGTCGGACGCTGCCCCTCGCCTCGGGCGCGGACCTGCGCGCGATAGCCCGAAGCCCGGCGGCGAGGCGGCAGCGCCTCATCCTGGCGTCGATCACGCATGAAGCGATTCGGCGCGGCCCGCGTCCAGGGTCATCACCACAGGAGCAATCACCCAGTAGTCAGGGTGCCACAATGCATGGATCACGCGCTGCGCGGCGAGAGACGCCTTTCCATGTACCCGCAAAAAGCTGTATAGACTGCCAAAGGTGACCCGATCTGTACCTGAGAAGACCCTTGAGCACTGGTCCAGCCAGTACATCATGTATCGGTACAAATCGAACGCCGCGATCTGGTGGCCTGTCAACCGCGAGGACATCAGGATCGAATCGCTTCCGGCGAGACCCGGAACTTGTCACCAGAGTTCGGGCCGGGGGCATGGCCGTGGCGGCGATTCGGTCTCCGACGGACGTCTTGGAAACGGTCCGGCTCATCGGACGGCCGCGGTCTCCGCTGATGCCTGGCGTGACCTTCGTCAGGGGCGGCGGCCCAGCACCACGTACTCGCGGACGCCCGCGTTCCCCACGCCGCCGGTGAACCGGCCCGTGCGGGGATTGCGGCCCGCGGGCAGGATGCGCCGTCCCTCCTGGACGCGGGTGGCCGCGTGGACGTCCGTGAAGCCGGCCTCGGTGAGCAGCTCTCGGAATCCGCCGGCCAGGTCGAAGACACGGCCGGCACGGACGGTGTTGGCGACGGAGTAGACGACGACACCGCCTGGTGCCACCACCCGGAAAGCCTCGGAGAGGTGACACCGCAGACCGTCGACGTAGGCCCGCAGAGCACGTCCGAGAACTGTGCGCTCGGAGCGGAAATCCTGCTCGTACCAGGAGCGGAAGGCAGGCGGTAGGCAGATGTGCCCGGCCGCCGGGGGTTGCCGGTACTTCGCGCCAATCTGCAGGTCACGTCGCATCGGCCAGTCGAAGGCGAGGTACGACAAGCGTTGGACGTCGAAGTAGTCGTAGGTGACGAAGTAGGGCGGTGAGGTCACGATCGCGTCGACGCTGGCATCAGGCAGGGCCAGGTGGCGGGCGTCGGCATGAAGGACTACCGCGGACGGACGGGTGCCGGCCGCGGGAGGATGGCGGGCCGCCTCGAACGCGACCAGTTCGGCCTCGCAGTCGCGGGCGATCTGACGGGTCCATCGACGCAGACTGTGCGCCAGCGGGATGGGCACTCGATGCGGGTCCGCGGTGACCTTCACTGAGTCGGCCAGCCAGCGGGACGACGGCCGCAGCGACTGGGAGAGCGCGACGAGGGCGAAGCGGCGCAGGCGTTCGTCCTCGATGGCCAACACGGCCGGCTTCCAGGCGGTGAGGAGGCGTGCGTTGTCCTCGCCGAGCCATCCGGTCAGTTCGTCGCCAACAGCGGAGACCGCCGCCGGCGGTAGACGGATGAGCTGCTCGCAGTGCGCCACCGCAGTCTGGAGGTCCGGCGGTGGGTCAAGGCGGAGACGTCCGATCGTCGCGCCGAGGGTGGTCAGTTCCAGGCCAGCGGCGGCCAAGCCGAGCTGGCGACCCGCGCTGACCACCGCGCCGGTGCCGCAGAACGGGTCGAGGACGGCTTCCACCGGGCGGTCAGCTTCCGCCACGGCCTGCGCCAGCATGGAGACCACGACGTCGGCGGCGAAGCGGGCCGGGTAGCGGTGGAACCAGCCGAGCACCACATCCGGCCGCGCGCCGGGCAGCCGGGCGTGGACAGGCGCCGGCACAGCCGCGCGCCGCGGGCTGAAGACAGGTTGCTCGCCCCGCTCCCACTGCCAGAAGGCAGACACGGACGCGGGCTCGGACGTCCGGATGCTGTTCACTCGGGTCGGCACCGGACGGGGTCAGGCGGTGTGCATGCGCCGCGAGCGGGCCGGACGCATCTGGACGAAGACCGGGTTACGAAAGATCGACCCGGTGAGCAGACACTGGCCGGGGCCGAGGGCAGGGACCGTCGACCAGAGCGCCTCATGCACCCCGCCGGTGGTCGCGCGTACCGGGGCGAGGTTGCCGGCGGACTTCAACTGGTGGATGAAACGGGTGTTCGCCAGCTCGAACAGCTCCTCGGGAACGTGCCCCGGCTGCTGGGAGACCAGGGCCAGGCCCATCCAGCGTTTGCGCCCACGCCGGCTGATGACCTGGAGCTGGTCGAGCACTGCGCGCATGCGGCCCGCGCTCGCCCGCGAGACGAAGGTGTGCACCTCCTCGATCACGACGAGTACCGGTGGTCGGCCCTTCAGCCCCGGGCCCAGCGCGGTGCCTTTCGGGACCTCGATCACGCGCTCGAACAAAGCTTGGAGCAGGAACGCGATGGCGATGTTGCGGGCGGTGTCGTTGGTCTCACTGACATCGAGGACGCTGAGCCGCTTCGGGACGAGCAGGTCGTCCACCGCCAGGTAGGGGACGGATCTGGTACGGCCCCAGTCGAGCACGTCCGAACGAGCAAGGGCGAACAGCTTGTTCCGCAGGGTTGAAGCGGTGCTCTTCTCCGCCGGGCTCAGTTTGGCGGACAGCAGCGGGAGCGCTCCGTTCTGGTCCTCGGTCAGGCCGTCGATCAGGGTGCTGAGCGTGTAAGGGCGCCCCCGCGCCGTGCCGGTATCCGACGCCGCCGCTGCATTCGGGGACCTTCCCGGTGGCGAGTCGAGAACCCCCAGACGGGATCGGCGTGGCGCCGTCTCGGCGAGCCTTTTCGCCTGGCTTGTCACCGCACCCCACATACGGACCTGGGCTTCACTGAACTCCATGATGTCGGCGATGATCTCGTCGGGGACATCCGCGATCGGAACCTTGAAGGTCATCGCGTCCGACGCCTCGGTCTCCCCCGCGTTCGGCACATACACCCGAAGATCGGGCATCCCGCGCGGCAGGCGGTCGGGGAACTGCTCGCGCAGCAGGGCGGCGAGCGCATCGTCGTCGTTTCCCTGGTCCATGCGGACGTACTCGCCCTCGACATCGATGACGACGACCGCCCATTCCGCCCGCAGCGCCTCCTCCATCAACACCTGGGTCGTGTTCGACTTGCCCGACCCGACAGTGCCGAAAATGCCGACGTTGCGCGGGAGGAATGCTTTCTTCTGCGAGTCCGCCTCGACGCGGACGTCCTCGTAGCCCAGCAGCGAGCCGAGCTGCATGTCGCCTTCGAGACCGAGCATGCGGCGCAGCCGGTCCGCGGGGTAGATGAACGTTCGGGAATAAGGCCGTGGTCTCGTGGACGTCGGGCGTACTGACTCGTCTGGGCCGACCTCACCGAGGATCTCGATCGTGCCCGAGGCGTAGTAGGTGGGGCGAAACATCGTCCGGTCCGGGTGCAGCAGCGTGGTCCGGCTGATAGCCGAGTCGCTGCCGATCTCGTGCGGGCTGTGGAACGGCCCTTCTACAACCCTGCCGAGGAAAATGATGCCCTGCTCTGCATCGTCGACGCCGACGTAGGAATCGCGCCGGAAATGGCGGCGCAGCTGTTCGGAGACCAGCACGCCACTGCTGGTGTTGTCGGTGCCCTGGCCGTCGAAGGCGACGAAGCCGAGCGTTATCAGCGAGGCGGCCAGATCCTCCCGGGCTGCGTCGGTGGCAGCTCCTCTCGGGCCGTTCTCGCCGTTGTCGGTCTTCTCGCCCGCCGGGTCCGCGTTCTCGGGTTCCTCCATCAGTTCCGGCTCTTCTTCCTGTTCGCCGTTGCGCTCGTCGGCCGGTTCCGTCCCCAGCCCGTCGCCCGGCTCCGTCCCGCGCTCTTCTGCCTGCTCCGTTCCGTCGGCGGGCTCCACGCCGCGTTCGTCGCAGTCAGGACGCCGCGTGGCGTCGGCGTCGGCGTCGGCATCGCGCGGGCTCATCCGCGGGTCCGCCGTGGATCGAGATCGACCAGGCCGTTCTCCACCCCCAGCTCCATCAGCCGGGCCTCGACGAAGTCGCGGAACTCCCCAGCGCGGAACATGGTGCGGGCGACGGCGTCGGCGAGGTCGAGATGGAACGGGAACCCGCGGGCCGTCGCCGTCGCGGCGGCGTCCGGGAGGCCCCTGGTCCACAGCGCGTCGGCGAGGAACAGCGCGGCAGCCTGCTCGACCCGATCACGGTGGCACTCCAGGAGAAATGGCCTGTGCCCGGCCTTCAGCAAGACGATGGTCACCTCCGGACCGACCTCTCCGATGAAACTGCGGAAGTTGCCGCGGTCGACGGTATTGAATCCCGCCTTCGTGACCCCGGAGTCGGAATCCCCGTCGAGAAAGATCGTCAGGTCATCCGAGAGTGTGCGCAGCTCGATGTACTCGCCCGGTTCCAGGATGGCCCCGGCGTTGAGGACGTCGAGGTCCTCCGGGCTCTCGCTGACGGCGATGAACTGCTGGTCGGCCACGTAGCGCCGGGTGAGCTCGAAGACCGGCGGCAGGTTCTCCCGCGGCAGGCCGACACCGGTGCGCAGTTCGTAGGGAATCAGCTCGCCGTGGATCAGCCGCCAGTCGGCATCCTGGGAGAGCAGGATCTGACGTTCACCGAACAGCATCAGCGCCCGGCTGGCCAGGTTGGAACCACCATGCACCTTGCGCAGGTTGTCGAAGAACTCCCGGGCAGTGTCGCCCTGGGCGGTGAGTTCGTGCTCGAAGACGCGGGTGACCAGCCGAACGGACTCACCGGTGTTCGTCACGACGACGACACCAATCTGGATCTTCGTCCCGCTCAGCAGCGGCACCGCCGCCAGGGTGCCGTCGGCGGCAGCGACGACACCGGACCGCAGCAGGTCCCTCGCCCAGGCCGATGCCTCGTGTGAGGGGCGTCGAATGAGGCTCCGCAGGCCAGGATTCTCGGCAAGGATCTCGGCGCGCAACTGTTCCCGCCGCGCATGTGACGCGAGAACCGCGCGGTCGACCCGCTCACGGAGCTGATCGATGTGCTGTTCCAGATCCGTCCACGGAGCGACGGCCAGGATGTCGGCGAGGCTACGTACGTCCGCCTGACCTGGCGTCTTGGCCTGTTCCCGCGCCTCGGCCTGACCTGGCACGCCAGTCTGTCGGGCCGTCGGATGGTGGGCGTGCGGTCGCTCTGGCGGAGACATGACCAACGCCCTCCCCCGTGAACCGCGCACACGTCACCACCCGGCCACCAGATCGTTGCACCAGGTGGGCCGATGCGGTGGGGAAAACGGCAAATTCCGGTCGCATCGCCACCGTGCGTTGTGACCACGGTGTCAGCGCACGCCAGGCCCCGAACGACGGCCGGAGGCGAGCATCGGAGCGAGCCAGGCCGGAGCGGAGTCAGGAGCCAGCGGTGGCGGAAACACCCGGCCGAACCGCGGGCTGCCGACAGCCCGACCCCCACAATGGTCAAGCGTCGACCGCCGGTGGCCCCGCCCGCCGTCGAGCCGCTGCGCGACGGGACTGCTGTCAGGGGCCCGCTGTCACGCGAAGCCGCGCGCGAGGCACGCAGGCAGGACCTGCTGCACCGGGCCCGCGCCGAGGACGTGCTGCATTAGCAGCAGCATCAACGACCGATCTCCGCGGAAACGCTGCGCAAGCGGCTGGAAGTCGGCACCGGCACCGCACGCGGCTTGGTCACCCAGCTGCGCGCCGACACCCACACCGCGCTCGACGGACAGGCCGACCCAGCGCCGTAGGGCGCTGGCAGTGTCACGAGGCCCTGTTTTGGTGCGCGACGGCGCGTTGCACGTAGACGCGCGGTCCCAACATCCTCCGCTGCGCGAACTGGTAGCTGACGTCGAAGTGGGTTCCAACCTCCGCGGTTCTGCCCACGGTCGGCTGAATGCCCCACCGCACTGACAGCAGCAGGCCGCTCGGGACTGCGTCCAGGGGCAGGCGATAGACCACACCGCCCGCCGGCCCAGTCGACGCAGTCCGACGAGCCAACCCCTTACGCTTGCTCTATGACAAGCGACGAGAGCGCGCGGATGACGATCGGAGGCTTGGACTTCTCGTCCGCGCCTCCGAACTGCGTCGCACCGTCGATGTCGTCCAACAAACGGTTCGTCCGAACCGTCCGGACCGAGGCCACCGACCGGATGCTGATCTTCGGTGAGCGGCACCTGCGCGTTGTCCTGGCCGAGTACGCACGGCACTACAACCGACGACGACCCCACCGCGGTCGCGGTCTTCAACCACCACGGCCGGACCACCCCGTCGCCGACCTGACCAAGAAACAGATCAAGCGCAGGCCCGTCCTCGGCGGCCTGATCAACGAGTACGAACGAGCCACCTAAAAGCCCAGGTCACCACCGGTGGCCGAGTTCTGACACCCCACAGGGTTCAAACGTGACCGTTTTGGTGTCCGAGGGCGGACTCGGCCAGTACGCACACGCGCTGCAACGGCGGCACCGGCTTGTTCTCGGCTGATGCTGCCCGACCGCGACCACCACGTCGCCCCTTCTGGACGCCCACCAAGGGG
>NZ_CAKJTM010000106.1:0-14476 GCF_917627345.1 Protofrankia sp. CiP3
TCCCTCAACTCGGCATGCGCGGCAAGCCTGTTCTCCACCGACGCCACGGCATCCGCCAACGCCTTCGGAGACCGAACCGGGCCAGGGCCATCCATCTCACTCACCTCCGGAATACACGACCACTACATAGGCACGGCCACCGCCCGGCCCGCACCCGGACGGCAGCCACACCAAACACTTTCTACACGCAGAAAACGCTAAAAACACATCCAAAAACAATTACCGATAACAAGCCTAAAAATGACATACCGGACAGCGAACCGTCGCCACGCGAAACGCCACCTCGGCAAAAGACTCATCCCCGGCTCCTCAAAAACCCATCAGCCTGGACGACCCAAAACCGCGGTATGCACATCCGGATCAGCGCCCCACACCTCCTCATCCTCCTGTAGCCAGGTAGTTCGCTCCCGCTCGTTACCCTGCCCAGCGGCACCCATACCGCCCATCGGCGCCATCGGCATACCCCCATAAGGAGCACCCCGACCAGCGACGGCAGCCTCCTCCGCCGCAGCGGTCGCGCCCAACGCCCCACGCCGAACACCACCGGCAGCACCCTCAGCTTCACCCGCGATACCGCCACCGACCCTGCCAGGGGCATCGCCACTGATAGCCTGCATATTAGGATCAAGACGCAGCGGAGACAGTCGCCCACCACCGATGCCCCCGGACCCAAGACCGGGAGACAACAAACCAGGCGCAAAAAGCCCCGGCGCAAGACCACGCCCACCGACACCACCGACCCCGTTCACGCTGGTCAACCCTGTATCGAACGGCGGCGGAGTGATCTTGTCTAGGCTGGGGTTCTTCAACCCATTATCATTAGCGAACTGAAGCTGGGTCGGATTACCGATCTTATTCGTCAGCGGATTGAGCGAACCAGGCAAACCGGCCGGATTAAGTGAACCGGGCGGGCCGAGTGGATTAAGTGGATTGAACAAACCAGGTGAACCAGGCGAATTGAGCAAAGCAGGTGAACTGGACGGGTTGAGTGGGTTGAGTGGATTAGCACCCGGCTGACCCGGAGGATTCACGGCATTCGGGATGCCACCCGCCGGTGGTGCCAAAAGATTGTTACCAGCCGGCAGCGTAGGGTTCGCCGGGTTGAACTGTGGGTTGTCAGCATTCGGCGGATTATTGAGCGGTGGTGGGTCCTGCTTGGGTGGTGGGTCCTGCTTGGGCGGTGGGTCCTTCTTCGGCGGTGGGTCGACCTTTGGCGGTGGGTCGACCTTTGGCGGTGGGTCGACCTTTGGCGGTGGGGTACTCGTGGGATAGTTCCCGGCAGCCGGCTTCGGCAGCTGATTAATCTGGGCTTTGTAATCACCAGCAAGCTTGTTGATCTCAATCCGCATCCGCCGTTCCATCTCCTTGACCTTCTCCGGAAACCTCGAGACGGTCACGATGGTATGGCCGTTCACAACCTCCCACGGCGGTTTCTCGTACAGGATCGGGTCCTGCGGCGGTGTGGCTTCCCCTGGCCCGGGCGGGGTAGTGTTGTCATTGGCAACGGCCGCGTTGTACTTATCCGTCCACTCCTTGATGATCTGGTTCGCGATATCCGCGTCGATCTGGTTGATATTATTGATCGCGGTGGTGAGCGACATGCCCGAGTTCGTCAGCACCTCGTTGTACTTCGGTATCCCACCCAACGGCGCCAGATCCCCGTCCAACGTACCGATGAACTTGTGCATCATCGTCTGGAAGGACGTCGCGCCCTCCCCGGTCCACGGCGCGTCCTGCCCATCAACCAGGCTCACCGTCTGCTTCTGCAACAGGTCCCGAATAGGCTGCAACGCAAGCCTCGTGGTCTCGAAAGCCCCCCCGGCATCGACCAGGCTCTGTGGGTTGCTCACCGAGTACGTCAGGTCCGGGTTCTTTGCCGCGTTCGTGCCGTAAGCACCGACGATCGCGTTCTTGATCTGCTTCCAGGTCCAGGTATCGTAGTTCGCGTTGGTACCGGGATCAGCATCGGAGTTCGGATCGTAGTCACCCATCGCCGTCAGCCACCCACAGCCGGGCCGATTTTCGGAGTGACCACACTCACCATGTCATTGATATCCGTAGCAGTGATCTTATTGATGTCATCGACGTTGGCATAGTTGTCCGCGATCGTGGTCAGCCGCTCGGCCAGTGTGGTCAACGCCGTGTCCAACCCATTCAACGCGGTGACGTAGGCCTTCGCTCGGGCATCAGCCCCAACCGCGACGGTGGTCTCCATGGCTGTCCCGTCCGGGAACCTACCAGCCTTGACCGCCACCTTGTTCAGCTGGTCCTTCGCCGGTGTGAGAGCCGGGGTAAGATTCTTCACGTCCTTCGCCAGCTGACGCAGGACCTCTGGCGTCACCACGATCTTGTGCTTCTTGTCTGCCATTGTTCCTTCCGGTTCCTCGGAGCAGCCATGACACACCGGTACCCCGCCGCGCGGGCATCGGCGTCGCCCGGCCAGATACGCCCGGTCAGGTCTAGGTCAGCATCAACGCCGACCTAGACCGGTAGCGGGCGCTGACGGCTGGCCTACTGCGCCCACATATTCCGGACGCGGTTATCAGTGGTTTGATAATTCATCATAATGTTACCGAAACCGGTGCAGGCGCTATCAAGCTGGGTCCGCATGTTCTGCGCCCCGTTGTTCCAGTCCGTCTGGGACTGCTGCCAGACCTGCTGCGCCTCAGCGGTCCAGTTATCCACGTCCAGGCTGGTCTTCAGGGAACCGTTGAGATCGGCCACCAGCCGTTCGATCGCGCCAGTGATGTTCCGCATGTCATCAACGATCGTTCCGCCACCAACAAAATCAATCGAGTAGCGCATCGCGTGTTCTCCTTTGTTCCGCTGTTCCACCCACACCGGGTCCCCGACCGGCACAGGGATGTCGACAGGCCCTAGTACTTAGGGGGAATACCCGGGGTCACCGGTGTCACCGGCGTGCCCGGAAAAGATTGATCACCCGGCAGGCCCGCCAGGTCGGTACTGATCCTGGTGACCATCTGCTGGTTCGCGTCCTCGTTGGCCTGGTACTCCTTCGTACCGCTTTCGAGCGTGTCCTTCATGTGTCCGAGCGCTGTCACTACCTTGCCGAAATTCGTCAGCCAGGTATGCATGGCACCGCTGTAAGGAGTAGCAGCCTGGCCGGTCCAGACGTTCGGCAGACCCCCAATCGTCGTACTTATCTTCTGGTAGGCGTCGTTCGACTCCGTGAATGCCGTCTCGAAGGCCACCTTCGCCCTTGCCATCGCTTCGAAATCAACGATCTGGTTGTTCGCCACTGGGTCTCACCACCTGTTCCGTATCGGGTTGGGCCGTCAACTCCAGTCACGGCACGGCTCCACCCGCTGGTTCAGAACGAATCCAGACTTCCCGCGGCGTTCATTCAGAGCTACGCCGCGTTCATATTAGGCCGCCAATTCTAGCTACAACCCCAGGTGCGGGACTGCCAGAAGATCTTCCGGTAACTACCAACAACGGGGCCTCCAGCTGCGGAAACGGCCCGCTGGCGCTGGGTGTTACACCGTTGCTCGGGCACTCCCGAACAAGATCCAATAACAAAACGGAATAAACACGATCACAGGAAATGTGACATGGGAGTTACACCGTTAGTTTTACAGCCCTCCAGGTGCACCTCACCTGACTTTCGCAGTTATGCGGCGGCGGTGTCCCAGGCCAGGCGGATGGCGTGGATTTCCGCCGCTGTCGGCCGCTCAGGACAAGTGACCTGATATTTGGTGGCGATCAGGACCCACCATAACTTACCGATCATGTCGGCGGTCGTAGGTGCCGGCGCGGCCGGCCTGCTCGCGGACGAGAACGACGGTGACGGGGTGGGGGCAAAGACGCCGTACCACAGACAGCGGACGGCGACCGCCTGGACGGTGCTGGTCTGGCCATAGCAGATCACGGTGACCGGGGTGAAGGAGGTGGCGGCGAGCTGGGCCAGCGACCCGAGCCGGTCACCTTTGAGCCGGGGCCGGCCGGCGCGAACAGTGCCGCCTCCTTGCGCAGCCAGGCCGTCCAGGTCACCGACGCCGGCAGCAACCTGAACTCGTCGCCGGCGCAGGCGGCATCGCCGACCGTGTGGATCGTCCGCCTGGGCAGGGCTGCGGCCAGTTTCTCGACCATGCGGGCGCCGGGAGGCCGACGTGGTGTCCTTACACACCAGCCGATCGAGGACGGGCGGGGTGACCACGATCCCGCAGATCACCCAGTTGTTCCCGAAACCAGCCTGGTGGGGGCCGTGGGTGGAGCCATCGTGGAACCAGCCCACGGTCCGCGCTTTCTTCCCCTGCGGTGGAACAGGGTGTCATCGACGGCCATGGTGACAGGTGCCCCGGCGGGGATCAGCAGGCGCACCACCAGGCGGGCCAGGGCCACCCCGACCTCGTCGGTAGACCAGACCGTGGCGACGAAGAACCGGTGCGCCCAGTCGCGCGGCCAGACTCGGGACAGCCCGGCGCAGACCAGCGCCCCGCACACCGCACACCGGCCCGTGGCCGTGGCCGTGGCCGTGGCCGTGGCCGTGGCCGTGGCCGTGGCCGTGGCCGTGAGCATCCCGCAGAGCAGGGCGCGGGAACACCTGGACCGTCGGCGCGGTGAAACACGGCCGGAAATCGGCCAGAAGAACCGCCAGGGAGGACGGTACGGTGAGATCCGGGAGCATCGGCGTCCACTCTTTTCGAGCTGGTTTCAGGAAGCGTCGATGCTCCCGCTACCAGCCCGTGCCCCACTCCTTGATCTACACCCCTGTTGCCGGTCGCTCTTAGTAAGGATTAAACATTCCTATGTTACTCGTCTCGGGCGGTGCCGGCGCGCCAGCGACAGCCACTGCGGCCGGATCGAGTGCCGGTCCAGTTGGCAGCAGGCCAAGCAGCAGCGACGGTACAGGCAACGAGGTAGCCGAGTTGTAACCGAGTTTTGCCGCGACTTCCTTGGACGGCAGCGGATACCGTAGCCCCAGGTCTGTGATCAGATAGAGCGTCCCATCGGTTGCCCCGGGCACTGGCAGATCACGAACGAGCAATCCGCCACCCGGCGGAACCGCGACGCGAACGCTTCCCCCGCCGCCCGCGCTGGCAGCGGCGGTCGCGACAGCCGGCGACGAAGGCTGCGCGAGCACCACCTCCGGCTGCGCCGGGCCGCTGTCGGTGAACCGCTGTCGCACGCATGGGACCGACTGGCCGGGACGGGACCCGGACGTACCCGTCATCAGTGACGGCGACGACGCCGGCCAGTCCACGGACAGTTTCGGTGCGGACGACCGGGACGCCCCGGCAACCGCGGAGAAGTCCACTGGCAGCAGCCGGACGCCGGCGCCGCGGTAGGCCACCCGGCTCGCCGGGTCGCCGAGCACAAGGGCCGTGGCCAGCGGAGACAACGTCGACAGGCCGTCCGGACGGACCAGGTAGGACTCCTGGT
Organism: Protofrankia sp. CiP3; assembly: GCF_917627345.1. Taxonomy (NCBI): domain Bacteria; kingdom Bacillati; phylum Actinomycetota; class Actinomycetes; order Frankiales; family Frankiaceae; genus Protofrankia; species Protofrankia sp. CiP3. Next base: position 5,404 of record NZ_CAKJTM010000106.1, read on the forward strand.
TGCCGCTACCGGGGTTGCGCACCGCAAGCACCTGTCCCACCACTGTCGGCTGCCCGCCGACAGCCGGTCCCGGCTGCCCGCGTCCGGGGATGTCGGGCCAACGCAGATCCGATCCGGTGGGCAACGTATTCACCCAGGTCTGGGTCACCGGAAGCGCCGATGCCGCAGCGTAGCCAAGAGCGAACTGGACCGCCGCGCTGGCAAGCCGCAACCGGTGACCCTGCCATACCAGGTACGACCGGCCGTCTGGGTCCTGGACGAGGAGTGCCTGGTCCGGAGCGATCGTGGCACCGCCAGCCGCCGCATCCAGCCCGACCGCCACGGTGAGCGAGGTCACCCGGTTGCCCGAATCGTCGGTGGCTGTCGGCGCGCAGACCGACCACACGCCTTCCGGTGTACGACCGCGGTCGGGCAAAGCGTCCGGCGCACCGGCGATACCCACCGGGACACCGTGCGCCACACCGTGCAGTGACTTCCGCGACACCCGCACGACCCGCGGTTGCTCGCCCAGCAGCAGCAGCGCCGACGCGTAGTTCATGACAGGATGCAGCACGCCTCCCACGAACATGTACCGGTTGCCGGTCTCCCGCTCGACGACAAGGCTGCCAGGCGCCCGCCAGCTCTTCGCGCCGCCGGGTGCGACGAGTCCCCAGATGAGCGCGCCGACCACCGCCAACACGGCGATCATGACACCACTCGCCATCCCAACGCTGAACCGTCGGGTCGGCGTCGTCGGCGCATCGGGCTCGGCGCGTACCAGCGCCGAGACAACACGTCCCACCACGAACTGATGTGCCTGAAGTTGGTCACGTTTGGTCTGCATCAACAGCCACCTCCCCGATACCGCCGAACATCATCCGCCGAACCCCCGCATCGCGCCGTACACGCCGAGCAACGCCAGCACGACCGGGATCAGGCCGGCAGCCAGCAACGACTCGACCAGGTCAGCGGCCCGTCCCCAGTGCGGCAGCATCCGCCGCCCCGGTAGCACCACCGCGGCGGCGGTGAGCAGCCCAGCGGTTGCCACCAGCCCGGCTGGGATGACGATGGCGCGAACCGTTGGCGACGTTCCAAAGGCCGTGCCGACAACCAGGCCCGCCGCTCCGACAATCATGGGAATCAGCAATGCAGCCCGCTGCCCCGCTCCGACCAATGCCCGGCTCCGCAGCGCGAGCAACGCCACCACCATCGCGGCCACCGTGATCGACGCCCACTCTGAGTCGGTCTCCAGCAGCACCAGACAGCCAGTGGCGACAATGCCGAACGCCGCGTACAGCGCGGTCAGGCAGGTGTTCGCCACTGCGGCGGTATCCAGCAGCCGCTGCCCCGGCAGGGGATCGATATCGTCGTCCAGATCATCCGCCCCGGTCGGGAGCGCTGGCATCCGCATACCGGCGAACCGGAATGCGGTGATCGGCGCGACCGCCGACATCGCCAGCGCGACCGTGACGATAACGGCCGCAGCCTGCGGCCCGGACAAGGACGCGGTCACCGTGAGCATTCCACCGAAAATGGTTAGTACACCGACGGCAATCGCTGTGACGAACACCGATCCCAAACCGCCGACCGCAACCAGGCACAGCCCGGCAGCCGCGGCGACCGCGGCACCCGACATCGACAGCCCGGGGCCACTGAGAAACGTGCCCGGCGCATCTGTCAACAGCCGGCCAGCCAGCAGGCCGCCGATCGCGGCGAAGCCAAGAGCGCCGACACCCAGAACGGTGCCGATCGCCGCATCACCGACCGCCCGCGACCCCACCAACGCCCCAACGATCAGGAGGACCGTGACGCCCCCCGCGGTGACAGCCCGGGTGCCGACATCCGCCGTACCGCGAGAGCCCAGCATGCCGACGCCGACGGCGAGCGTGGCCAGCGCCAGCGCGAGGAAGAGCCAGCGGGTGAAGGCGGGCCGCCAACGATCCGGCAAGGATCGCACGCCGGTGGAGATACCGTCGACAAGATCATCGAAGTCAGCTACCGGCAGCTGGCCACCATATGGGCGTAAGTAGAGGGTCTCGCCATCTGACAGCCCGAGAGATGCCACTGTCTGATCCTCTGCCAACGGCGCGGCCCCCAGCCGCTGCAACACCCATCCTCCCTCCGGGAGACCGCGTTCGGCCAGCTCGTCGCCGCACTGCCGCAACAGCGCCGGCAACAGGTCCGCCAACGGGACCGTCACGGGCACCGCCAGCTCGACGATCCGGTCCGGAGACACCAGCGTGAGCCGGCACAGGTCCGAGATAGCCGTTGACATCATTAACGCCCCATTTCTCCCTTTTCCGCGCATAATCAGCCCGCCGGACCGCCTGGACGGAACGGACAACCCAACCCATGCACGCCTGAACCCCCCGGGGTGAGTTCAGCCGTGGGAGTTGTGAGTACCCGACCCGACACCATCGGGTCACCAAGCGGCCAGGCCACCGGATGGCCGAGCGGTCCCCGAGCGCCGAGCGCTGGGCCCGAGGCCCGGAACGCGGGCCCGCTCTGACGGCCGAATCAGCAACGACGAGGAGTCCGGGTTGAGTACGGTGATCTTTCGAAGGCCTCCGCGGCGCGCGGCGCCCGAGGTACCAGCTGGGGAGCTGCCCCTCCAGGAGCCGCCCGCACTGCCCGAAACGGAGTCGGGCGGTATGTATGCCATCCTGATGTACCTGCCGATGGCGCTCGGCTCCGGCGCGACCGTTCTGATCTTCATACAACCGGGTGCCGCAGTCATCATGTACCTGGCGTCCGGCGCGATGGCGCTGTCCATGGTCGGCATGCTGCTGGCCCAGCTGCTCATGCCAGGTGGGAACCGCAAGCGCAAACTGCACGGCGAACGCCGCGACTACCTTCGCTACCTGTCCCAGGTCCGCCGGCAGGTGCGACGGGTGATGGACGCCCAGCGGCGCAACGCCCAGTGGCTGCACCCCGATCCGGCCAGGCTGTGGTCGGTCGCGATGAGTGGACGGCTGTGGGAACGCCGGCTCACCCACCCGGACTTCGCCGAGGTCCGGCTGGCCACCGGGGAGCAACGGCTGGCGGTGCGCTTCCGGCCGCCACAGACCAAACCAATCGAGGACCTCGAACCGTTGTGCGCCCGTGCGCTGCGGCGCTTCATCCGTGCCCATGCCACTGTCCAGGGCCTGCCGATGGCCGTGCACCTGCGGGCCTTCGCCCGAATAATGATCAAAGGCGACATCGCCACCTCGCGGGGAATGCTCCGGGCGATGCTGGCTCAGGCTGCGACCTTCCACGCACCGGGCGAACTCGTGATCGCCGTGTGCGCCGCGTCCGATCGCCAGCAGGAGTGGGAATGGATCAAATGGCTGCCGCACGCACAGCACCCGCGCGAGCATGACGCCACGGGGCCGGTACGGATATTCGCTGACGACTACGCTGACCTGGAACAGCTGCTGGGAGACGACTTCATCGGCCGGCCGCGGTTCGAGCCCGACAGCACCCCCAGCCGGGACGAGCCCTACGTCATCGTGATCCTCGACGGCGTACCGGTTCCCCACGCGGCCCGGCTCGCCGAAGCAGGCTTCCGCAACGCCGTCGCCATCGCCATCAGCGGAGACGGGGACGGCGACGGGGCGCTGCGCTGGCGGGCCGACCGGCTCGGCCTACGCCTGGCGACGGCGCCCGACCGCGTGGACACCATCGGGGTCGACAGCGCCAGCCAGGACGTCGCGACCCGGCTGGGGCGGCCCGACACTCTGGACGTGACGCGCTGTCGCGCGCTCGCCCGGCTGCTGGCCGCACAGCGGGTGGAGATCTCGGTGGAGTCGACCGAGGCAATGAGCACGGATATCAATCTCACAACGCTGCTCGGTACCGGTGACCCGAACACGTTCGACCCGCCGACGGCCTGGGCCTCGCGCAGTCCCTGGGACCGGCTCCGGGTGCCGATCGGCGTTGCCGAGGACGGCTCCCCGGTGGAGCTGGACCTCAAGGAATCCGCGCAGGGCGGGATGGGACCGCACGGGATACTGATCGGCGCGACCGGGTCGGGCAAGAGCGAGTTGCTGCGCACGCTCGTACTGGCACTCGCGATGACCCACTCCCCCGAGGTGCTCAACGTCGTCCTGGTCGACTTCAAGGGCGGCGCGACCTTCCTGGGTCTGGACGCGCTGCCGCACACATCAGCAATAATCACCAACCTCGCGGACGAGCTGCCGTTGGTAGACCGTATGCAGGACGCGCTGCACGGCGAGCTGGTCCGCCGGCAGGAGGCGCTGCGTCGGGCCGGGCACAGCTCACTGCATGAGTATGAGCGCGCCCGGATCGCGGGTGCCCCCATCGAGCCGATGCCCACCCTGATCATCATCGTCGACGAGTTCAGCGAGCTACTGGCAAGCAAACGTGACTTCACCGAGCTGTTCGTCATGATCGGACGACTCGGCCGTAGCCTCGGGGTGCACCTGCTACTCGCTTCGCAGCGTCTCGACGAGGGACGGGTGCACGTCCTGGAATCGCATCTGTCCTACCGCATCGCGCTGCGGACCTTCTCCGCGATGGAGTCGCGCGCCGTCCTCGGCCTGCCCGACGCATACACGCTGCCGTCGGCGCCCGGCAACGGGTATCTCAAAACCGACACGTCGACTCTGATCCGTTTCCGGGCGGCCTATGTCTCCGCACCGCACCGGGCCACCACCGTCAGCGCCCGTCGCGCGGCCGCCAGCCGGCAGGTGGCCGCGTTCGCGGCCAGCTACATGGCGCCCGCGCTGCCGCCTTCGGTGGATCAAGCCGACCAGCAACCGGAGGTGTCCGACGCCGACCCGCCCGGCAAGCCCCTCATACAGATCATCCTGGATCGGTTGCGCGGTGAAGGACCACCAGCCCACCAGATCTGGCTCCCGCCGCTGTCTGACCCGCCAACCCTGGACCAGCTTCTGCCGCCGCTGGCCCCGGATCCGGAACACGGCCTGGTACCGCTGAGCCGACCGGATCGGTCCGAACTGTCGGTGCCGGTCGGCATCGTCGACCGGCCGTTCGACGGCCTGCGCGACCTGCTCATGGTCGACCTCGCCGGGGGCGCCGGCCACGTCGGTGTGGTCGGGGCACCGCAGAGCGGGAAGAGCACCCTGCTGCGCACCCTGATCCTCAGCCTGGCGCTGACCCATACCCCACGGCAGGTGCAGTTCTACTGCCTCGACTTCGGTGGCGGCACGCTCGGCGGGCTCGCCGACCTGCCACACGTCGGCGGCGTCGCCTCCCGGCTCGACGTCGACCGGGTCGCCCGCATCGTGGCCGAGGTGTCCGGCCTGCTCACCGCGCGCGAACGGCTCTTCGCCGACCACGGCCTCGCGTCCATGGCGGACTATCGACAGCTGCGCCGTGACGGTGGCTACCAGGAAGACCCGTACGGGGACGTCTTCATCGTGATCGACGGCTGGTTCACCCTCCGCCAGGAGTTCGAACAGCTCGAGCCGGTACTGTCGGACCTCGCCAACCGCGGCCTCAACTACGGCGTGCATCTGATCATTTCCGCCGCACGCTGGTCGGAGATCCGGCCAGGCATGCGGGACCTGATCGGCAGCCGGCTCGAACTGCACCTGGGTGACGCGCTTGACTCCGAGGTGGGCAGCCGAGCCGCCGCGAACGTGCCCGCGGTGCCCGGTCGGGGCCTGACGTCCGAAGCGCTGCATTTCCTTTCCGCGCTGCCGCGTCTCGACTCCTCGACGACCATTAACGATCTTGCAGTTGGAACCCGGGCCGTGGTGGACGCGGTGCTCCAGGCCTGGCCCGGCCCGAGCGCCCCGGCGGTACGGCTGCTCCCCAGCCTCCTCGCCGCCGAGCGGCTGCCCCCGCCCGACGGCGACCTGCGGATGGCCATCGGTCTCGACGAACATCGGCTCGAACCGGTGTTCCACGACTTCGGCGAATCCGCCCATCTGATCGTGATCGGTGACGCGGGCGCGGGGAAGACGAACCTCCTGCGCCTCGTCGCGCAGGCCGTCGAGAAACGGTACTCGACCGTGGAGGCACGGATCATGTTGGCCGACTACCGGCGGGACCTGTTCTCCATGGTGACGCCGGAGCGCCAGCTCGGCTACGCCGTCTCAAGCGACGCCCTGCGACAGATCGTCCGCGAGGCCAGTGAGACGCTGCGTGCCCGGCTGCCAGGCCCAGAGATCACTCCCGATCGGCTGCGACGGCGCGACTGGTGGATGGGGCCTCGGTTGTTCGTCGTCGTCGACGACTACGACCTGGTGTCAAGCGGAATGACGAGCCCGCTGGAGCCATTGCTGGACCTGCTTCCCCAGGGGGCCGACATCGGCCTGCATCTCATCGTCGCCCGGGCCGCGGCAGGCGCGTCACGGGCGATGCTCGACCCGATCATGCGCCGGTTGTGGGATCTCGGCACGCCAGCGCTGTTGATGTCGTGTCCCCGGGACGAAGGAATGTTCCTCGGCGACGTCCGGCCCCGGACGCTTCCGCCGGGCCGCGCCCAGCTCGTCAGCCGGCGGCAGGCCCAGCTCGTCCAGTGCGGCTTCGTCCCTGTCCCGGCGGTCGAGGAACTGCTCACCTGATAGTCCTGTGCCTGCGCCGTGAGCCCCGGCGGCGCAGGCACAGGAGGCACGCATGTGACGGAACGGACCCACAGCCGCGCCGGACAACCCGGCCTTGTGCGACGAGGGCACCAGCGAACGGCCATGACTCTGGCAATCCGGAAAAAGACGCCTGGTGGTGGCCTCGGCACCGTGCCGAGGCCACCACCAGGCGCCGGTCCGTCCCCGACCGGCACGGCCGGCTACACGGGCACCGCCAGGATCTCCTGACCATCAGGCGTAATGATCATAAGTGTGGCGATGTGTTCTATGGGAATACCGACAGCCCCACTGATACGTTCGCCCGCGGGCGTGGGTGAGTGGGGTGGTACGACCCAGGTGCCGGCGATGTCCTGGATTCCCTTGTGGGAAACCGCGACGAGCCTGCAACGCTCTCCAGCGGCAACAGCACGTTGGGTACCGGCTACAGTAAGCTGAATTCCGGTTCCCCAGACAGCCGGGGTGAGTACGGCCCGGCCGGTGACAGCTGTCTTGGTGTCGCTGCCCTCCACGGTACGGACGCCGACAGACGGTGTGGGCGCGGCCACCGGCACCGGCGCGGCGCTGTTGGAGTGGCCCATAGCGAAGCCGACCGCGCCCGCAGTCGCCACACCGGTTGCGGCCGCGGCAGCAACCGCGAACAACAGCCGTCGTGGCAGAGCATTCGGCGGCAGACCGGCCAGCGGTGGACCGGCCGGGATCGTGTCCGGCGTCGGCGGGCCCACGACCGCATCCTCCTCGGTCATGGCGCCGGCCGCCAGATCCGCGACGGTGTCGCCCAGATCAAGCAACTCGGCATGGCACGACTCGCAGGAGCGCACATGCTCCTCAAGCCGCGCCTCCTCCTCGGGCTCAAGCGCCCCGAGCAGGTAGGCGCCGAGCGCACGGCGGTACTCCACATCGGTGGTCATACAGCCAGCTCCCGCTCCTCATCGAACGCAAGTCGAAGAGTCCGTAACGCATAGTGGATCCGCGACTTGACCGTACCGACCGGAATACCCAGGACACGAGCAGCTTCTACAGCTGTCCTGTCCTTGAAGTACACCTCTACGAGGACGGCACGGTGCTCGGGGGTGAGACGGGACAGCGCCCGTTTAACTTCAAGTGCGGTCAAAACCTCCTCAGAACGGTCCCAGACGGCGGTCTCCGCGGCGTCGTCCTGGTTCACTTCGGTTGGCCGCGCCCGCTTCGCGCGGTAACCATCGACTGTGACATTATGTGCAACCCGCATGAGCCAACCACGTACAGAACCCCGCTCCGGGGTCAATGCCTCCGCGTTGTGCCAAGCCCGCAGCAACGTCTCCTGGACGATGTCCTCCGCGCGATACCGGTCACCGACCGTCAGCCGCAGTACGTAGGACAGCAACGGGGCACCGTGCTCGGCGTAGAGCTGTCGAACGAACTCGGCCCGATCCCTCGGTTGTCCCGCTGGTCGGGGCAGGGCTAGATGTCCGTCGCGTGGATCGTCTCCGACCTGGACCATGATTGGGCAGCCAACCAGTTCAGGTCAGTTCGGATCCACCGGCACAGCCCGGATGTCGGTTCGGGCCCGCCCGTCGCCCGGAGTGCCGTCTACTCGCACCACGCTCGTTCGATCTCATCACAGCCACCTAGATCCATGCAGTTATTATAGATAACCCTGCTCTATTTTTACTAATACGGACAAACCCTAACGGATTCTCCGGACGAACGCCGCATGATCCCTCGAAACTGGACACTCTCGTCCGGAGCCGGCGGAATTCTGCGCGTCTGGCGGGAACGGACCGCCGCCCTAGCCAGCCGGGTAACGGTCGGCCTTGTGCTCCCGCTCCCGCGCGCGGGCGGGCGGGGCCGGCCGAACAGACGGGTCCGCGCCCTGCCGCCAGCGCCGCTCTCTCGTCCAGCACCGCAGCTCGACAAACCTGCCATCGACTACCAACTCTGGCCTCCCACGTTCGTGCTCACAACGCCGCAGCCGAACACGGTGTCGACGTCCTGAAAACTATCCGTGACGCGCTGATCCGTCGGCCCTGAATGCCGCCAATCATCCCGATATGGGCAAATGATCGCACCATGAACAGCATCCGGCCGGACAGCAGGCCGATAGATGGCATCATGATCATCTGATCACGCGGCAACGCCCCCGGTGGGCGCTCACCCACCGCGTTGCCCACCTTACGCAGCCGGCTAGGAGCGTGTTTGGGATCGGGCTTTCGATCAGTGAGCCGGAATGACGATCTCAAACGCGCTCTAAGAGCGCCCGGCAACAGGGGGGGCGGTGTCACGGGGCCGGGGTACGGACCTCGTGTCATCGCTGCCCAGCCATTGCCGCGCGATGCCTGGGCAGCCCGGCTCCCCGATCGCCGCCCACCACAGTGGCTCTCCGTGATACCCGTACCCAACCCGACTCCTTCATCCACAGCCCTGGTGCCGGGCACTCCCCGACACACCTGACAGCTGACGGCCGACACGAATGGTGACCCAGCAAGACAACCTGCCTGGCCACGGTCCGGGCAGGAATACCCCACCCAGACCCGCGACACCAACCCTCACATGCCTCC
>NZ_CAKJTM010000107.1:0-14183 GCF_917627345.1 Protofrankia sp. CiP3
TGACACCCCCCCGGCTGTCGCCAACGCCGTCGCAGTGGGCCGCGCCGACACCACGATCAGCCGGCCCAGTAGGCTGACCGCCGCCTTGACCGCCTTGACCGCCTTGACCGGCAGTCGCACCGCGACGTCGGGGACGCCCGTGGGCAGCCCCGGCAGCGGAGGGCTCGGCTGCGGCCGGCTCGGCCGTGACGGGCTCGGCATTGAGGACCTCCTGGAGTGGACGCCTCTCAACTTCCTCCCGAACATCGGTCTCGACCCTCTCCGACACGACGCGAGGCAACAGCCCGGCCACAGCCCGGCCACAGCCCGTGCCAGGTCGAGCAGGTCGATCAGCCGGCCGAGCGTCAGCTCGGCGGTCGGCAGCTCCTCGGCCCCGGCGGCCACCAGCCCGGCCTGGTCCGTCCACGCGGCCGGGACCATCACCTTCGAGCCGTCCGGCAGCTCCACGAGCAGTTCCAGCGTGCCGTGCCGACGCATCCGGCCGTGCACGCGCAGCTCACGGCCATCGAACGGGTGACCCGGCCGGCTCACCCGCGCCACGCTCACCGGCCCGGTGCTCACCACGACCCGGCCCCCGCCGCATCCCCGCCGGCGGCGAGCACCGGACGAGCGACGAGACCGAGCCCCCGACGGTCCAGACCGACCAGCGTCCGCAGGTCCACCGGCACACCCGCCGCGAGATCCGCATCCCCGGAACCTGGCCCTGGGCCACCCAGGTCACCGCCATGTTCGACCGGATCCAGGCCCTGCCCGCCCGCACTGACCGGCACCCTCCCGCCCGACGACCCGCGCACCGCCCCCGGCCCGTGGAGCCGGCGCCCACCCGCACGACAGCCGGGCACTCAGCCTGCCCGAAACCCGATTTCCACCATCAACGACCGGGACCAGAGAAGATCATCGATCGGCTTCCAAGATCTGAAAGATCGAGGCCAGGGGCTCGAATCCTGAACCCAGAGATTAAGAGCGACCGGCAATAGGGACGCGGCGTCGCGGGGCTGGGGCACGCACCTCACCGCATCGCTCCCCATCCATCGCTGCGCGATGCACGGGGTACCCCGGCTCGTCGGTCAACACCCCACGGACCAGGGTGACTCCCTCCGCCGCCTCGCGATGTACGTACCCCAGCCCCGCTCCTTGATCCACGCCCCTATCGCCGGGCGCTCTAAAAGAACCTTGGTATACCTGCCGGAACACGCCGGTCCGTACCAGGGAATGTCCGAACACACAGGCCACAGCAATCACAGATGCCCGCGGGTGCCGGGCGCTACCGGTCAGGTTCACAACGCCCGCACCCGCGCCGAGCCGCAGCACTCATTGTTTTTGGATCACATATGTCACTCACAGTATTCGACAACTTGCTTGGATTCAGATGGTACATGTTTGGTACGGTTGCGTCAGAGTAGCATCGGCCGGACCTTTCACATTCAGATCATCGTCGGCTGGGTGAACTCTCGGCGGGCAGCCGCATCCTGTGTCGATCGTGCATGGACAGCGTAAAGCGCTGCGCGAAGGAGGACGGGGGTGTGGGTGAAGATTCCGCTAACCGGCGGCACTGGGTTCATCGGCGGACATGCAGCAAGCCAGCTAGCGACCGCGGGGGCGGTCACCGCGGCCATCGACGATCTATCCACCGGTACCGAACCGAATCTGCGCAACACCGTCGACGGAGCATCGAACGTCCAAGAGCTCTTCGTCCCGGACGTGACCGAACGGAATCCAGGACATCGTCGAGCGAACGCACCCGAGCAGCGGCCTTACCCCCTCCTCTGCCGTCACCCCGGACGGCTGTTGACCGCGGAGGACCCACCGGCTTCCGAAAAGGAGACACGCCTCGATGACCCGATCCGCTCGGGAGACGGACAACGGCAGGGCCTGGGTCACCATGGTGACCAATGACGAGTACGTCGACGGTGTCGTCGTACTCGCGTACTCCCTTCTCACAGTCAACTCACGGCATCACCTTCTCGTCATGCTGACGCCAACCGTCAGCGTCGAGGCCAGACGCCGGATAGCCGCACTCGACAACTGCCATACCGCCGAGATCAAACCCATCCTTCCCGCGCCCGTCAAGCTCATCGACTACGCGTTCCCCTACCTCGTCGATTCGTGGACCAAGCTGGCCATGTGGAACTTCGAGGAGTACGACCGGCTGGTCTGGCTGGATGCCGACATGCTGGTGCTGCACAACATGGACGAGCTCTTCGACGTCCCGATAGACACGGGGACCATCGCCGCGGCCCCCCAGCGCCTGTGCAATGCTCTGCACTTCGACAACTTCCCGGCCTACTTCCGAGTCGAGCACTGTCCGTATCACGGCAGGTCCCAGCAGCTGCGGCGGTTTAACGCCGGGCTGCTCGTCGCCACGCCATCCACGGCCATGTACAAGGAGCTGACGGGGGCGATCCACAAACGTGAAATCAACCAGATGCACTTTGCCGAGCAGGACCTGCTGAACGAGTACTTCGCCGACAGCTGGCACGCTCTGGACTACGTGTACAACGCGACGAAGGGGATCAGCAGGGCGCACCCCGAGCTCTGGAACCTGGACGTCATCAAGAACCTCCACTACGTGGGGCAGAAGCCATGGAACTGCGACATGGCGAAGGCGCGCGCGAACGACGACCCGATGTACCGGATCAACAAGGTCTGGTGGGACATGCGCGAGGAGGCGTTCACTCGCCTCTCCGGAGGCTCCGCAGCCAAGGTCGACGATACGACTCGGCGGGCGATGGAGAAATACGCGCGGCAGCCCCCACCACCGCCACTGTATCTGGAGGAGGCCTTGGATGTCCCGCTGCGCCAGATCCTGCCGAGGCTGCAGCAGCGCTTCCTCACGCAAACCAGCTACTTCGGCGTTCCGGCCTGGAAGAACCCCCTCGACCTGTGGGTCTACCAGGAGCTGTTATACGAACAGGCTCCCGACGTCATCATCGAGATCGGCAACCGGTTCGGCGGCAGCACGCTGGCCTTGGCCCATCTGTGTGACCTGATGGACAACGGGCGCGTCATCGCCGTCGACCTCTCCCACGAGTCGGTGCCGCGGCGGGTACGCGAGCATCCGCGCATCACCTGGGTCGAAGGCGACGCATGTGAGTTGTTCGACCAGGTCGAGAGTCTGCTTGACCCGCAGGCCCGGGTTGTCGTCATCGAGGACAGCGCGCACACCTACGACAACACCCTCACCGTGCTGCGGTTGTACAGCCAACTGGTCAAGCCGGGAGGCTTCTTCGTCGTGGAGGACGGAATCCTCGGACACGGCCTGGACATGGGGCCCCGGCCGGGGCCGTACGAGGCAGTCGAGACGTTCGTGGCCGAACACCCCGATTTCGTGATCGAGCGTGAGCGGGAGAGTCTGTTGCTCACTTGGTGCCCAAAAGGTTTCCTTCGTCGCATCCGGTAGGAGTCATGGCAGAGACAACCCAGCTGGTCCGCCAGCCGCCCGACGCCGACCGCCAGTGGTGTCGCATCGTCATGAACCAGACAACGCGCCAGTGGATCGGCGCGCTCGACACCGGCCGGCTGTCGGTCCTGGAGATCGCCGGCACGATCTGGGAAGACGCGTTTGCGTTCCGCTCCTATCGAGCGGTCTTCTACAGCGACTACGACGTCTGTGCGGGGACCCTCGACGAGACGTTCGATCTGGTGATCGCGGAGCAGGTCTTCGAACACGTGCTGTGGCCCTACCGCGCCGGACGCAACATCCATCAGATGGTGAACCCCGGCGGATACGTCCTGATCACCGTACCCTTCCTGATCCGTATTCATGACCAGCCGGTGGACTGCTCGCGCTGGACCGAACTCGGACTTAAACATCTGCTCGCGGAATGCGGGTTCCCCTTGGACACCATCCGCACCGGATCGTGGGGCAACCGGGCCTGTGTCGTCGCGAACTTCACCGAGTGGGCACAATACGCGCCCGAGCGGCACTCACTCGACAACGAGCCGGACTTCCCAATGGTGGTGTGGGCCCTAGCGCAGAAGGAAGCGACATGAACGTCGAGTTCGGTGTCATCGACCACCTGGACCACCACTCTGCCTCGGCACGGTCATCGTCGGTCGTGTCCGGCGAGAACAGGCGGTTGCTCTTGATGGCGTAGCCGAGCGGCGGTCTCCAGCGGAGTGGTCTCAATAGGGGTTTCCGAAAAGCTCCACCGCGACATGCGGTTACCATGACGCGCGGCGGTGGCGGCACGCTCCTAGAGCAATCAGGGCGGCGTGGCCGCCACCGTTTCGTATGAAAATGACCGAACGCTCTGCCCGATTTGCCCTATCTTGCGCTCGACCTATTTACTCCTCAGTTGCCTGAACATTCATGTTGTGGTAAAAGATGCAAAATATCACCTATCGGTTACTGCGCTCCGAAGGGCATGGTGGCAATGCGGGGGTGGAGGATGGCAGGCATTGTCACGAGGGAGCTGCGCAGGACGTTGCAGCGTACCGGCGATGATATCGTCCGCATGCGGGCTCCTGATACGCCCGCTGGGATAGACGCCCAAGCTCTGGCCACGATCCGCGCATCCGCCCCGTTCACGATGACCAACCAGGCGAAGGTGTTCGCTCTCGTCCAGGGCATCCGCTACATCGTCCGCAACGGGATTCCCGGCGACTTCGTCGAGTGCGGCGTGTGGAGGGGGGGATCCACCATGGCCGCCGCCCGCACCCTGCTGCAGCTCGGCGACACATCGCGCCACCTGTACCTCTTCGACACCTTCGAGGGAATGCCCCCGCCGTCGGAGAAGGACATCGCCCCAAGCGGCCGGACCGCCGCAGAGCTGCTCGCCGCATCCGACCCGACCCGAGCCGACTCCGTCTGGTGTGTCGCTGCGCTCGACGACGTCAAGGCCAACCTTGCGCGGGTCGGCTATCCGGCGGACCGGATCCATTTTATCAAGGGCAAGGTCGAGGACACCGTTCCCGGCTACGCTCCCGACGAGATTTCTCTGCTTCGCCTGGACACCGACTGGTACGAGTCCACCCTCCATGAGATGGAGCACCTGTACCCACGGGTGGTTCCGAGCGGCGTATTGATCGTCGACGATTACGGCTGGTGGAAGGGGGCGCAGCAGGCGGTCGACGAGTATGTCGCAGCGCATGGGCTCCCGATACTGCTCACCCGGCTGGGCGAGCAGGGCGGCGTGATCGGCGTGGTACCCGGTACTACATTCCCAAATCATGATCGCGAAGGTCCCCTGACCGTTTTCGGTGTGCTGGATACGTAGGTGGATGGGGATGGGGTCACCGTGGCGTTTGTAGTGGTTGATGACCCTGCTGGCCCGTTTTAGGTAGTCGATCGACTACGAGTCGACACCTCGCGTGTTAATGATCCAGAAGTCCGGTGTGCTCCTCATGCTGTTAACGGCCCGTTTTTGCCGTTATGTTGGAGGATTCCCACTTTCGTGGACAGTAGCTTCAGGTCCGCTGTCCACGGAACCGGGACCGCTCCAGTGGCCGCAGGCGGTGCACGGGGCATATGCGGTGAGGTGGTCGCGGGCGGGCTGACGCAGGCCCGTCAACGGCTGGGTTCAGCGCCGATGGCGGAGCTTGTTCTCCCAGGTCGCCTGTCCGGTCGCGGATCTGGACACGGTAGGGGCGTTATGCTTACATCGGCGTCCGCAGGACGTGCGGTGGCTGCTCGTCGAGAACCAGCCATCGGACGCCAGGCTGTGTCGTAGTCTTACCTCATGCTCAGTCCGACGACCGAGACACGAGCGCTGCGTATGGTGATCGCCCGCCACCGGTCGCAGGTTCAGGGCGTGCTCGATCGGTACAGCGCGCGCAATCCGCGGCTGTTCGGCTCGGTCGCCCGGGGCGACGCCACCGCCACCAGCGACCTCGATGTACTGGTCGACCTCGATCCTGCGGGCGGCAACCCGCTGATGCGGCTGGCCGGGATCGCCGAGGAACTGACCAACCTGCTCGGCGTGCGGGTGGATGTCGTGGCGGAACCGTTGCTACGCGAACCGGTTTCAGTGACGGCTCGCGCTGACCTCGTTCCGCTGTGAGCCGTGATCCCCGCGCTCGGTTTGCGGATATCCTGGCCGCGATCGAACGCTGTCAGCACTACCGTGAATGGTTGTCGGACCGTGACGAACTCACTGCGA
Source organism: Protofrankia sp. CiP3 (assembly GCF_917627345.1). NCBI lineage: Bacteria > Bacillati > Actinomycetota > Actinomycetes > Frankiales > Frankiaceae > Protofrankia > Protofrankia sp. CiP3. The sequence goes on from NZ_CAKJTM010000107.1 coordinate 6,102, forward strand.
GCATGGCCTACGATGCGATCCTGCGCAATCTTGCCGTGATCGGCGAAGCGGCACGGACACTGCCGAACGAGATCAAGTTGCGTTCCCCCGAAACACCGTGGGCCAGTATCGCTGGGCTGCGCAATATCGTGGTGCACGAGTACTTCCGCGTGGATCGTGACCTGATAGCTCAGATCGTTCACGACGAACTCATCCCGCTCGCCACCGCGATCGGGCAGCTCACGGCCGGCGACCAGGACGCCGACGATACTGGGTGAGTGTGTCAACACCGTGACCATGGCGTTCACAGGACTGCCTACCGGTCCGGATTACGGGTGACGTGTCGGGGCGGCCGGATAACAAGCTCGAGCGTGCTGTAGGCAGCGGTGGGATGACCACCGCAGCCTCGGCCACCAGCAGCTCGCCGAGGCGTCCGTATGGGGTGCCAGAAGTCGGCTTGTGCCCGTGAGCTGGGGTGATGCGACAGTGCGACAGCCGGCATGATGGTCAACTATATCCCTACGCCCGCCCTATCTGATCTTCGTGCGGGTGTGTGGCTGGGTGCTTCTCCTCGGTCGTTCGTCGGCGTCGAAGGACATCGAGGTCCGTCTGGTCACACGGACATGGACCCACCCGCAGCGGATGGGCCGGCCACCGATCAGCCCGGAGATCGCCACACTGATCAAGCGGCTCGTGACCGAGAAGCCGACCGGGGCTACCAGCGGCTTCAAGGCGAGCTCCTCAAGCCCGGCCACCGGGTAAGCACCTCCACGATCCGCCTGTGGGGCTCCAAAATCCGGATTTCGGGCTGTGAGCTGGACTTTTACGGTTGACGCGGCCGTCAGCTGTGGGTGCGGCTGTCTCCAGCGATCAGTGCACCGCCCGCCTCGTGCTGGGAGCAGAGGGCTCGGTAATCTTGATTGTGATCGGGCAGGCTTCTGGCCTACCCCAACAGCCCGATTCGAACTCCTGCTGAGGGTCCCGACACGAGACGGGCGTCGGGTGTCGCCTCCACCACTTGATACCGCCCCGTGTCACGAGCCTGAAGTGGAATGTCGCTGCCCGGTCTCCGACCCTGCATCGCATGGCGGTTATGCGTTGATGACTTGATTTCGCCGGCACCTTGCGACCTCGCCGGACACGGGTAGATATTCCTTTACTACGGGTGGCAGATCGCACGTTTCGGCCGGCCCGTACTGATGCGGGACCGACCCCTCGCTGTCAATGATTAATCCTGTGGCGGGCGCGTCGAACGGGGTTTCCGCGGGCAGGCAGATAGCTTTGGCTAGCGTCGGTGCTCATCCGAAGTTCCCCGGACCCCCGAAGGGAAATGCAGTGTCGAATTCGCAAGGTCTCGTGTTCGCGTCGGCGGAATGGGTTCCGGGCGGAGGTGAATGGTGGGCCAACTTCACGGTCGTCGTGTCCAACTACTCCACCGAGGACTTGGTGGACCCGGAGATTTCCTTTACGTTCGCCGAGGGCCGGATCATCCGCAACAACTATGGTCTCGTGTTTGAGGAAAGCGATCGCCCGGTCGAGGCTGTCACGGGCCGGTTCGTCGCCGAACGGAAGATCATTCTGGCCCAGAGCTCCCAGGAGTTCACCGTTGCGATGCAGAACGGCGGGCCCGGCGCGGGCACGGACCCCGGGCTGCTGCCGAACGGCTTCACGGTCAATGGTCAGGACGCGAACCCGCCGGTCGACAACGACCCGCCCACCGTGCCAGAGAAACTGCGTGCCACCGGCTGGGCCCCGCACAGCCTGCAGTTGACCTGGGACCCGTCCACCGACAACGTCGCGGTCGCCTCCTACGTGATCGAATACGGCACGCCCGGCGGGGAGACCCACACGTGGCCGACCAGAACCCCCGGCGCCACGGTCTCCCGGCTGAACTCGCTGACCGAGTACCGTCTGCGAGTCCGCGCGGTCGATGTGTCGGGCAACCGCTCGGACCTGTCCGAGGAGATCTCCGCGACGACGACCGCGCCGCTACCTGACCTGGGCGACTGGGACGCACGACGCGCACCCTTCGTCGACTACACCGCCTGGCCGAACCCGAAAATCGCCGAATACGGCTCCCTGTCCGGCATCGACGCGTTTTTCACCGGCTTCCTGGTAGCCCAGCCAAGCGGCGACAAGAAAGTCTACTGGGGCGGATACCCGAGCCTCGGTGAGGCCACCACCAGTGATTTCGGCAAGGAGGACATGAACGCCTTCACCGCCCATGGCGGAAAGGTCATCCTCTCGTTCGGTGGCGCGTCGAACGTTCCCCTCGAGGACGTGGAGACCGATGTCTCCCGCATTGCGGCGACCTACCGGGCGATCCTTGCCAACTACGGCGCCACCTACTTCGACTTCGACTTCGAAGGCGGATTCATCCACAACCAGCCGGGCCTGGAGCGGCATGTCGCAGCCATCTCCCAGGTGCTCGCCACCCAGCCTGCCCTGAAGATCTCCTATACCCTGCCGGTCGACGGCGCCCCGGGCAGCCTGGTCGGCTTCAACGACGGCGGAGTCCGGCTGCTGCAGCTACTCGCGGACGCCGGCATCCAACCATCCCTGATCAACGGCATGCTGATGGAGTTCGGCCAGACCTCCCCGCCGGACGCCTATGAATGCTGCGTGATCGCGCTTAACGGGATGTTCACGCAGATCGCCGCGGCCTGGCCGGGGTGGGACGAGCAGAAGGTCTGGCGTCGCATCGGCGCCTGCCCCATGTTCGGCCGGCACATCAACGGCAAGATTTTCACACTGGACCACATGCGTCGTCTCGTCGACTTCGCCCGGACGAACAATCTCGGCTGTCTCTCCGGCTGGGACGCCAGCCGCGACTACAACCAGGGCCGCCTGCCCGAATGCGCCGATTTCAGCGGCTCGGACCTGGCTAAATGCACCTATGTCGAGCAGAACTCGTTCGATTTCAGTAAGATCATCGCTACCTACCAGCCAGAACACATCCCGGCAGCGTCACAACGACGGTAGGCCCGGCCTCCGGAACCGACGGGCGGCCCTGCCGCAGCCGGCCGTCGGTGACGGCAACGCGACCGCCACTCCCCGTTCCACTGGCCACCCGCTCCCTGATCGATCGTCGGCCCGATGGCGCGACGGCGTTGTCAACGTGAGTGGCGCCTGGGCAGATGGGACGATCTTCTAAGCGTTTTATCCTCGAGGAGGGACCGGTTACGAAAGCGGGGCGCCGTCGTACACGGGGTACCGGTCCCCGGCCGAGGTGATCGCGCAGTGCGTGTGGCTGTACCACCGCTTCCCACGCAGCTATCGCGAGGCCGAGGAGCTCCTACCCGCCCGCGGCGTGATCGTCTCGCAGGAAACCGTCCGGCAGTGGTGCGCGACGTTCGGCCCCGCATACGCCCGCGGCCGGCGTCGACGCAGGGCCCGACCGGGGGATACAGGGCATCGGAACGCGGTGTCCGTGACGATCAACGGGGAGTGGCGGTACCTGTGGCGGGCGGTGGACCACGACGGCACCGTGCGGGACATCCTGGTGCCGTCCCGGCGCACCATCACGGCGGCCCAGCGGTTCCCCTGCAGACGCTGCTGACGACGCAGTGCGCCGTGCCGCGGGTGCTGGTCACCGATACGCTCGGCAGGTACGGGGCTGCCCACCGGCAGGTCATGCCCTCGGTGGGGCACCGTCCGTCGACGTATCGGAACAACCGAGTCGAGACCGCGCACCAGCCCACCCGCCAGCGCGGCCGTGCCATGCAAGGCTTCCGTTCCCCGGGGCAGGCGCAGCAGTTCCTGGCGGTGTTCCGCGCGATCTCACCGCACGTCCGACCCCGCCGCCATCAGCCCACCGCACCCGAGTACCGCGCCGAGATGACCGACCGCTGTACCGCCTGGAACCAGGTCACCGACCTGACCACAGCAGTCTGATCACTACACCAGCGCGCAACTTTACCAGATCTCGTGCACACCCAAACGCTCAGCGACGGGTGACTTGTCGCCTTCGACGATCCGGCGCACCAAGGCAGTGTCGTGAATGTCCGTGAAGTGCGTGGCCAACCCACGGGCCAACCGCCAGGAGTGGACGAACGGCACCGTGCCCGACCTCCCGCTGCGTGCTCCGCACATGTAGTGAACGCCGAAGACCACGACGCGATCGCCCTGCTCTATGAACTCCTGCGGGTCTGGGCGCAGCTCGCTGAAGACGGTCCTTGCCCGAGCCATGAACGCCAGGATCTCCTCATACCCCTTCTTGGTGCCGCCGAGGCCGTAGTCGACCATCCCGTCCGGATGGGTCCACTCGATGTCGGGGGCGAAGGCCGCTAGCGCGGCCTTATGATCGCGGCGGTGAAACGCCTCGTACGAGGCCCGGATGATGTCACTGTTGGACCGCATCGGCGGCCTCCTTCACCAGGTCGGGGAAGTGCGCCCGCAGGGTCCTGCGCAGCCCTTCGCGCCAACCGACCTCGCACCGGCCGATAAGCGCCCTCCGCCGGGTGTTGTCGAAAGCGTGGGTCGCTCGGTAGACCTCGCTGGAGGCGAACCGTGGCTCGATTCCGGCCAGCTCGGCCATGTACGTCAGCATGTCCTGAATGCCGACGGCATCATCGCCGGCCCAGTTGATCACTTGCACCGGAACGGTCGCGGCCTTCCAGAGCAGCGGCACTTGCCATACGACGTCGTCGGTGTGGATGGGGCTGCACAGGTTCTGTCCCCGCGGTGGTACTTCGATCGGCTCCCCGGCCAGCAACCGCCGGAACAGCAGGATCGGCATCCCGCCGTGCGAGTGCGGGCCGTACGCGACGTTGAGCCGCGCGATGGTCGTCGGCAGGTCGAGCGTGACTGCGAAGGCGCGGACAGCGCCCTCGGTGGCGATCTTGCTGACCGGGTAGGTCGGCAGCCACGGCATCTGACCGCCGAGCGGATCGTCCTCCCGGACCAGATGCTCCGGCGATTGCCCCGCGTAAACCGCGCCAGAGGAGACATATAGGAACGCCTCGGCCCGGCGGCAGTGCGTCATCAGCCGGCCCGCGCCAACGGCGTTGATCTCCACCGAGGCGTCGAAGTCGATGCCGTCGCCACGGTGAGCGGCTGAGTGCATGACATGGGTGAAGTCGTCGGCAAGACCGTCGAGACCGTCCTCGGCCAGCCCGGCCATGTCCCACCGCCAGGTGCGGACGCCAAGGTCGCTCAGCTCGCGCTCGGCGTCGACGTCGGCGAACCGACCGAGGCACCACACCTCGTTGTTCTTGGCGAGAGCCTCGGCGACCGGCCGGGCCACCTGTCCGGTGGCGCCAGTGATGAGTATCTTCTTGCCTTCGATCACGAAGCTCCTCCTTCGCCGAGCGCGTCGGCCAGCTCTCGCCGCAGCGCCGCCTGGAACGTCTGGACATGCTCGGGGCTCATCAACGTATAGTGCTCGCCGTCCACCTCAATGTAGCGATTGGGGCGGCGGGTGAAGCCGTCCCAGTCCCGCAACTGCTGGTCGAGCCAGTCCTGCTTGGTGCCCCTGAGCGGTTCGCAGTAGAACACCCGCACCTGCTCGACGGCCCCGGACGGCTCGTAGGCGCGGCCGAGGTGGACCATCGACTGCGCGAGCGCCACCCAGGTGGTGAAGCCTTCCAGGTCGAGGTCGAGTTCGGTCAGCCGGCGGGGCGGCGCCTGCCGGATCAGGCAGGCCAGTTGCTCCTCCTCGCTCAGCGGCGTCAGCCGTTGCGTCAGTTCCTTGACGTCGTCCGCGCTGATCAGTGACAAGAACAGGGCCAGGTTGATCGCTCCGTCGGCAAAGGTGATCTCGTTCATCCGGCCGGAGATGCGTGGCGGCAGGTTGAAGATCCCCACGAAGGCGACCTGCTCCCCCTGCGCCTCGATGGCCTTGGCGATTTCGAAGGCGACCGCGCCGCCGTACGAGTAGCCCGCGACCGCGTACGGGCCATACGGCTGGGTGCGCCGGATCGCCGCCACATAGCAGTCCACCATCTCGGCGAAGCTGCCGAAGTGGGTCTCGTCCTTGCCGAAGCCGCGAGCCCGCAGCGTATAGAAGGGCCGCTCGTTGACGAAGTACTTCGCGAGGTTGACAAATACCAGCACCTCGCCGAGCCCGGGATGCACACAGAACAGCGGCGTGCCGTCCCCGATGACCTGCAACGGTACCAGCGGGTCGTAGCCGGAACCGGAACCGCCCGACAGGTGCCGCGCCAGCCCCCGCACGGTGGGGGTCTGCAGGATGGCTGCCACCGGCACATCGGCCACGCCGAAGGTGTGTTGGATCTCCAACTTCAGCCGCAGCACGTCGAGTGAAGTGCCGCCCAGGTCGAAGAAGCTCGCAGTCGCCGAGAGCGCCGATGGTTCGACGCCCAGCACCCGGGCGTAGATTTCGACGAGGCGGGCCTCGGCGTCGCCGTCGGGCGGTACCGGGTCGCCTAGGAAACGGTGGGTCAGCTCCTCCACCCGCGCGATCGACGCGGCTAGCTGGCCGCCTTCGACGGCGCGGCGCAGCCGGGACCGTTGGATCTTGCCGAGGTTGCCGCGCGGGATATCGATCACGGTAATCGGCAGAATCAGCGAGGGCCGGAACCCCCACCGCATCACGGTACTGTTGCGGATCGCCACGATCGTGCGGTACAGCGCCGCGTCATCATCGAGCTTGGGGACGAACGCGATGGCGAGCTGTTCGCTGTCGCCACCCGGCGAGCGGATCGCAAACGCGGCGACCTGCCCGCGAGTGACCCCGTCCAACTCTTCCAGCAGCGTCTCCAGCTCGTGGCTGGAGTAGTTGACGCCGTTAACGATGACGCTATCTTTGCTGCGGCCGGTCAGGCTGAGCCGGCCGTCGTCGAGGACACCCAGGTCGCCGGTCCGGAACCAGCCGTCGGCGGTGAATGCCTCCGCTGTCGCCGCCCTATCACCGAAGTAGCCGCCGGTAACCATCGGGCCGCGCAACTGCACCTCGCCGGCTTCGGAACGGCCCGGCCTCGGGGCCGCGGTGGTGGCGAGGACCGTCTCGTCGCTACCGGCGATCCGGACCGAAAGGCCGCGCACCGGACGGCCCAGGGAGGCGAACTCGCGGTCCTCACCGGAGGCGAACTCGGTGTTGAAGACGCTGCCCGCGCAGGTCTCGGTCATGCCGAAGGCGGGCACGATCGCGTCCGCGCGCAGCCCATACGGGGCGAGCACGTCGAGGAACCGGCGCACCGTGGCGGTAACGATCACCTCGCCTCCGGAGATGATGCGCCGGACCGCCGACAGGTCGCAGTCCACGGCCGGCCGCCGCTGGGCAAGGGCCTGATTGACCTGCCCGAACAGGAAGTTCGGGGTGAAAGTGACGGTGACCCGGTACGCCGAGATCAGCTCCAGGAAACGCGACGGGTCGGCCAGGACCGCCGCCGGCTCGGCGATCACCTGATCGGCTTCTGCGTACATCGGCAGCAGATGTGCCTCGAACGCGGCGATGTGGTCGTGGGAGATCCAGTTCATCATTGTGTCGGCAGCGGTGAACGCCAGAGCTTCGGCCTTGCCCGCCAGCGCGGACAGCAGATTGCCGTGAGTGATGCGCACCGCCTTCGACAGCCCGGTGGATCCGGAGGTCAGCATCAGCAGCGCCAGGTCGTCGGGCCGCGGTCGGTGGATCTGGTCGTCTGGCTCGTAAGCGCCCAGCTCCGCGAGCTGCGCGGTGCGCAGCCCGTCGATGTGGGGCAGCTCGGCATATGCGCCCTTGGACGCCACCACCAGCGGCCCGTCGAGCAGTCGGTTGAGGTGTTCGAGCTGCGCGCGCCAGCGGCTGGTGTCACCGCGGACCGGCACGACCGGGCAGGGCACGAAACCGCCGAGCACCGCTCCCCAGAAGGCGGGGAGGAGTGCCTCTGGCTCGTCGGCCACGATCAGCACCCGGTCACCGGGTGACCTGCCTTGGGCACGCAGCCCGCGCAGCAGGCGCCGGGCGGGCTCCAGCAGCCCGCTGTAGGACAGCCGTGGCCCGTCGACAAAGGTAATTCCTCGTCCCTCTTTTTCTCCCGCCAATTCTAAGAGATGCGGCAGAGTCTGCGGATAGACGGAGTTCGGCACCTGATGTCTCCAGAAAAAGTATGGAAGGCGAAGTTGGCGTCAACCGGTCGAAGCAACGCCCGCATCGTGGTGGGG
>NZ_CAKJTM010000108.1:0-705 GCF_917627345.1 Protofrankia sp. CiP3
TGTCCGGGTAAAAGCGGCGAACCCGCCCTGGCGGACCTGCGGGCTGAGGCCGCGGACGGTGGGGACGGTGGGGACGGTGGGGACGGTCCAGCAAGCCGACCCGGCGGCGGGTGGAGCAGGCGGTCGAAGCCGCCGCGCGGGACCACCGCTTCGCGGCGGAGGTCACGGAGCTGGCGGAGCTGACCGCGTTCTGCGCCGACGACGGCGGCTACAGCTGGTGGCGGGCCGGGCCCTGGGCCGGCAAGACCGCGCTCATGTCGTCGTTCGTCCTAGCCCTTTCGGAACAGGCCCTAGAGCCCCAGCCCTGGGCAGTGGCGGTCTCGTTCTTCATCACGGGCCGCCTGGCCGGCCAGGACAACGCGGCAGCCTTCACCGACGCGCTGCTGGGCCAGCTACAGGAGATCCTCGGTCAGGGCCTGCCCGAGGGGCTCACACCGGAGCAACGCGACGGCGAGCGCCAGCGCCTGCTACGCGAAGCCGCCCGCCACTGCAAGGAACGCGGCAGCCGACTGGTTCTCGTGGTCGACGGCCTTGACGAGGACCGCGGCCCGACGGTCGGCCAGAACAGCGGTGAGGTGCGTGCCCCAGCCCCGCGACGCCGCGTCCCCTATTGCCGGTCGCTCTAAATCCGTTGCGCCGTCGAGCTGGCGTTGCAGCACGGTGATTTGATGGCGCAGGGTGACGATCTCGATGTCCTTAGTGGTC
>NZ_CAKJTM010000108.1:1129-14553 GCF_917627345.1 Protofrankia sp. CiP3
CAGGCAGGCCCTGGATGAACTTCCGGCGCCGACCACTTAGCACGGTCACTGTGGGGCAGCAGCCGCAGCAGCGCACATCGACGACGCGGTGCAGGCGCTGGAAGGCGTGCCACAGCCCAGCCCGGTCCACCGCTGGAACCGTCGGCGGCCGGTCGGTCGGCCGGACACCCGACACCGGCACCCGGCCGCAGTTCATGCCAACTATCATGCTAGCTAGTGTGTTAGCTGGTGAGGAGGATGGATGCTCGACGTCGAGCTCGCGGAGATCGTCGACAACCTTCGCACCATCGGTACGGACATCGCCGACGTGGAGGTGAAGAAGGCCCACGGCGGACTGCCGAAGTCGCTGCGCGAGACTCTCTCCGGGTTCGCGAACACGCGAGGCGGGGTGGTCGTCCTTGGTCTGGACGAGACCCGGGGCTTCGCACCGACGGGACTTCCCGATCCGGCGAAGCTCGCAGCTGATCTTGGTTCCATGTGCTCCGAAGACATGGAACCGCCGCTCCGACCGTTGATCAAGGTCCACGACTTCGAGGGCACCCAGATCCTGGTCGCCGAGGTCCCCGAGCTCGATCCCGCACGGAAGCCCTGCTACTCGCGTGGGGCCGGCATCACCAAGGGCAGCTACGTCAGGGTCAGCGACGGTGATCGTCGACTGTCGGCCTACGAGGTCCAGATGATGCTCTCCTCACGTGGTCAGCCTCGTGAGGACGAGCAAACAGTCTCTGGCGTTGGTCTCGATCATCTGGATACGGCCATGGTCGATGCGTTGGTCGCCCGGCTGAGGACCAGCAGGCCATACGCGTTCAAGGACTTGGACCGCTTGGCCGTGCTGCGTCGCGCCAAGGTGCTCGTGACTGGAGACAGCGGCGAGGACGTGGCGTCGCTGGGAGGCCTGCTCGCCCTGGGCAGCTATCCGCAGGAGCACTTCCCGCAGCTGATGGTCACCTTCGTCCACTACCCGACGGAGACCGGCGGCCGGTCCACCGAGCGGTTCCTGGACAACGTGACGTTGGAAGGCCCGGTCCCGGTCATGGTCCGCGACACGCTGGCCACCGTCCGCCGGAACATGTCTCGTCGGGCTGTCGTCGGGGGTGCGGGCCGGCAGGACGTCTGGGAGTACCCAGAGGCCGCTCTGCGTGAGGCTGTCGTCAACGCGCTGGTCCACCGCGACCTGTCCGGGGGCGCTCGAGGCGCCCAAGTCCAGGTCGAGATGTACCCCGACCGCCTGGTGATCCGTAATCCGGGCGGTCTGTTCGGCCCTGTCACGGTCGACAGTCTCGGCGAAGACGGTATCTCCTCAGCCCGCAACGCCACCCTCATCAAGATCCTCGAAGATGTCCCGCTGCCCGGCGAGACCCGCACCGTCTGCGAGAACCGCGGGTCGGGCATCCGTGCCATGCTCGACTCGCTGCTCACCGCGGGAATGAGCCCACCGGACTTCAACGACAAGATCTCGTCGTTTGTCGTCGTCTTCCCCAACCACACCCTGCTCGGCGAGGAGACCGTCGCCTGGATCACCGGGTTGGGTGGGAAGGGCCTGACCGACAGCCAATGCGTCGCCCTCGCGCTCCTACGCCAGGAAGAAATCCTTGACAATCGCGCCTACCGCAACGCGACTGGCGTCGACTCCCGTGTCGCCACCAGCGAGCTTCGGGACCTGGTCGCTCGCGAACTCGTCACCCAGACCGGAACCCGCCGCTGGGCCAGGTACCAGCTGTCCTGGCGAACAACCTCAACGAAAGGCCAGTCCTCTCGGGCCGACCGCCGACCGGAGCTGCTCGTCGCCCTCGGAAACGAGACTCTCTCACGCTCCGAACTCGTTACCCGGACCGGTCTGCGCGACCAGACCATCCGACGATGGCTGAAGATCATGCGGGACGAAGGCTCGGTCGACATCGTCGGTAGCAGCCTCAAGAGCAGACACGTTCGATACCGCCGCACCTACCAGGATCTACTCTTCCAATCCGAAGGCACAGACCGCGACTGACGGGATGTCGTGCCCGCCTGTGACGGCGTGAGTACTTGACCATTAGCGTGATGGGCTGACTCCCTGAAACCGCCACGTGTCCCATGCGGCGCGTCGAGCAGTCGGGGGCTCACGCCTCGACGCACAGGCCGGCCTCGCGCCTGGCGATCGCGGGCTCTCCCGATCGAAAGGTGGGTGCGGCCACCCGGGTTGAGGTGGGTGGGGTGCGCGCACAATGGTGAAATGGGCAGCGCCGACGTGACGACCCCGATCTACGGGGTCCGGAACCGGGTGGAACGGACCGGACCGGCGGTCCGCGCCGCGCTCGATCCGGACCGCCGCGCCGAGTTCGAAGCTGAGTTCCGCGCCGCGCTCGCCCGCGTCGACGATGACCTCGACCTCGCTGCCGCGCAGAAGGTCATCGACCGCTGGTGGCCGCAGGCGTTGCTGTGCGCCAACCCGGAGATCCAGACCGGCGTCGACGCCGACCGGCGCCGCATCGCAGCCGGCGACCCCACTGTGATCGCTGAAACCTGGTACCCGCCTGGCCATCCATACGCGCCGTCCCGCACGGTCTGATGGCCACCTACGCCGTCCGCTGGGTCGACTACGCCCGTGAGCAACGGGACTCGCTGTCCGGCCGAAGCACGCCACCAGCTCGATACGGCGCTGGGGCGCCTGGCGTCCGACCCCCGCGCGTACGGCATCTACAGCAAGCCTGAAGACCAGTGGACGGCGACGTTCGGCGATGGCTGGGGCGTCATCCTCTACACCATCGAAGACCGCTTGATCACCATCACCGTGCTCCGCGTCGCCTGGGTCGGCTGACCGCGCTCCTGCATACCTGGAGCGGTTCGGTACCGGGCCGGGCAGTCGGCTGTGGTTCGCCACCTCAAGTCAGACGATCAGTCGGACTGCTCGTCGAACAGGTCTACGACCACCAGAGCAACGTCGGCATCGGCAACACCACGCTGCTGGCCTTCGACGCCTGGGAGCACGCCTGGTACCTGCAGTACAAGAACATCAAGGCCGACTACGTCACCGCCCTGTGGGACATCGTCAACTGGGCCGACGTCGCCGCCCGCTACACCACCGCCAAGCAGATCAGCCCGGCCTGGCCCAGCCCCGCGTAGAGGCCCCGCGCCCAACACCCTGTCGGCAGGGAGGGCTCACATCCCACCCAGCCGGCAGGGTGTCCCGCCATCGAAGACGAGCCCCCACAACGAGTGACACGCCAGGCGCGGCTGTGAAGGCCACCGCTCGCGCCCGGCTCCAGCTGCGGGGGGATAAAGCCGGAGATCGGATCGCCAGCCTCCGTCCCGGACAGCCAGCCATTGGGGCCGGTCCCGGACAGCCGGAGGTGACGGTGCACTGTCGACGGATCGGCCAGGCTCGACACCGCTCGAAGGTCCAGCCGCCGACGACGTCCAGCGTCGCAAGGGCGGCGGTCAGGGGCCCGGCCGCGCCGACCGCGATCACCGCCGGTGGTTCAGGTGGTGTCGAAGCAGCCGTCGAACTCGAACACCGGGTTGATGACGTCCTTGCCGGTAGTGCTGTGGATGGTGCCGGGACCGACGATCTTAGCTGGGCCACCGGCCTGGTAACAGCCGTTGGATCGCACCTGCAGCTCGAACTTGCCGTCCTGGTTCTTCCCGGCGCCGTCGGTCCAGCGGACCTGGCAGGCCCAGTCACTGCCCGCGCCCTTGTCCTGCGTTCCCGGGGTGCTCCGTTGGCAGCTGGCTTTCGTAGCGACCGCGGCCGGGGTGAGCCCGGGGTGACCGAGCAGCGCCTGCTGTTGGACGTAGAGGTTGGCGAAGACGGAACCGAGAGAGCCTTCCACCCGCGGCCGGGTGACATCGGTGGCGCAGCCGCCCAGAACGGCGGCCAGCGCGGCCGCGGCGCCGGCCGCGAGGAGCACACGGGGCATTCGGACACGGATGGCGAGTCGTCGCATACGGATCATCCTCCGGTGATGTCGCGCCGGCGCAGCGCCAGGTAGGCGACGGCCAGGCAGCTTGTGATGTAGCCGGCGCTGACCAGCGCACCCTGATCCAGTTGCCCGTAGTACGGATGCGCCGCCAGCAGGCCGTGCCAGGCGTCGAACGGGGTGACCAGCAGCAGGTGGCGGATCGTGTCCGCGCCGTTGAGGAACGCGTAGAGCTGCATGAGCAGCCCGAGGATGATCGGGCCGACGATCCCGGCGGGGCTGCTGCGGGTGAGCACCGACAGCATGATCCCGAGGGCGGTGAACCCGAACAGCGGCAGCAACGCGCTCGCCCACGCCGCGAGCACCAGCTCCGCGGCACGGCCCGAGGGCAGCAGGGTACCCGACAGGCTTTCCAGTGGCTGATGGCCGACCAGCAGGACGCCCGCGGCCAGGCAGCTGACCGCCAGGACGGCAAGGACAAGGGCGGCGAACGTAGCCGCGGCCAGCGTTTTCGCCCAGAAGATCTGGGTGCGGCTGTGTGAGCGGGTCAGGATCGTCTTCCAGGTGCCGTGCTGGTCCTCGCTGGCGAAGATGTCCCCAGCGACCAGGCTGGTCAGCAGCGGGAACACCCATTGGGCGGCGAACCCGAGGATGAGCAGTGGGGTGGCGAAGCCGCTGGCGTGTAGCCACCGGCCGTACAGGGTGTCCTTGGGAAGGCGGTCCTGGCGGTCGAGCAGCACCACGAACACGAACGGCGCGGCCAGGCAGACGGCGAGCGTGACGCGGGTACGGGCCTGGGCGGCGAGTTTCGTGACCTCCCACCGGTAGGCGGTCGTCACCCGGCCACGGCCGGCCGGACCGGTCTCGATGGTTGCCGGGGGCGTAGTGGTCGTCGTCATGGCCGCGGTGCTCATCGGGCCCCTCCGGTGCGAGCGTGCGGCCGCGGGGCGGGGATGTCAGCGGCCGGCATGTCAGCGGCGGACATGCCGACGACGGACATGCCCGCGGCGGGCCGGTCGGGTTCGGTGAGCATGAAGAACAGCGACTCCAGCGGCGCGACCTCCAGCCCGAGGGTCCGTACGGCGATACCCGCCCGGCCAAGGGTGATGATGTAGGCGTCCGCGGCGGCGGGCTGGGCGCGCAACGCCAGCCCGCCGTCCGGGTGGACCGACACGGCGACACCGGGGCGGTCGATAGCCAGGTCCAGCGCCCGGTCATCGTCGCTGGTCGTCAGCCGGTGGGATGGGTCGGGCGCTTGGGCACGCAGCTGGCTGATCGAACCGTGATAGACGACCCGGCCGGTACGCATGATCGTGACGTTGTCGCAGATCTCCTCGACCTCATCCATGTTGTGGCTGCTCAGCAGCACGGTCAGCCCACCCGCGGCAAGCCGTTTGACCAGGGCGCGCATGTCACGGATACCGGCCGGGTCCAGCCCGTTGGCCGGCTCGTCGAGGACGAGCAGCCGCGGGTCGCGCAGCAGGGACGCGGCCACCCCGAGCCGCTGACGCATCCCGAACGAGTAGCCGCCGACCTTGTCCTCGGCCCGGCCGGCAAGGTCGACCAGGGTGAGGACCTCGCCGATCCGGCTGTCGGCCCCACCGCCGTCGAGCCCGGCCAGCAACGCCAGGTTCCGCCGTCCCGACAGGTACGGGTAGAACCGCGGGCTTTCGATGAACCCCGCAACCCCGTCCAACATCGCCGGGCCAGCCTGCGCCCAGCTGCGGCCGAACAGCCGCAGCTCCCCGGCGTCCGGGCGGATCAGCCCGAACAGCATCCGTAGGAACGTCGTCTTGCCCGCCCCGTTCGGGCCGAGGATGCCGTACACCTCCCCGACGTCCACCTGTAGATCAACATGATCCACCGCGGTGAGGCCGCCGAACCGTTTGACCAGACCGGTGGCCTCTACCGCCGGTACGCCAGCCGCCATACGCCCTCCTTCGAGTATCTACTACTCATCGAATAGTAGATTGCCGCGTGAAGGTGGCACGCGGCAAGTCCGATCGCGAACCTGGACCCCTCGGGGAGCGAGCCGACGACCGGCTCCCTCACAACGACGGCCGGCGTGGCGGGCCGAGTGCGCCAACGACCCACCAGCTCGTACTATCGACCTGATAGTAGTGAGGGACGGAGGGGCAGTTGGCGAAGAGGCGGGAGCCGGGAGCGCTCGAACGTGAGGTGCTCGCCGCGATCGCGGCGGCCGGCCGTCCGCTCACCCCGGCCGAGACACTCGCCGAACTCGGCGAACCGCTGGCCTACACCACCGTGATGACCACCCTCGCCCGCCTGCACGACAAAGGCGCCCTCACCCGGCAGCCGGCAGGCCGCTCCTACACCTACGCACTGGCTGCCGGCCCGGACACCCTCGACGCCGCCCTCACCGCCCGACAGATGACCCGCCTGCTCGGCGCCGGCGCCAACCGGGCCGAAGCGCTGGCCCGCTTCGTCGCGGACCTGCGTCCGGAAGACGAACAGCTCCTCGCCGACATCCTCGCCAGCCACCACACCCACGCCGGCTCGGACGACGGGCAGCGGCGGTGACGGCCGTCGCGCTGATCCCGTTCGTCACCAGCCTGCTGCTGACCGTCAGCGGCGGCCGGCTCGGCCGGCGGCTGCCGCCCGCCGCCGCCACCCGGCTGCTGACCACCGCCTGCCTGGTGACCGCCCTGGCCACCGGCTTCATCCTGGCGACCGCGGCCTTCACCCTGCTCGCCCCGCTGCCCCCGCTCACCGCGGTCGGGCACTGGTCAGCCGCTGTTGTCCGCGGCCACGACCCGCTGCCCGCCACGGCCGGGCTGCTGCCGGCATTCACCGTCGCCGGGCTGGCCGCCAGCGCCGCCCGCCGCGCCGTCCTCGTCGGCCAGGACCTCGCCGCCGCCGAATTCACCTGCCGACGGCTGGGCCCCGCCCCCACCGGCCTCGTCATCGTCGACGACGACCATCCCGACGCCTACACCCTGCCCGGGCTCACCGGCCGGATCGTGGTCTCCACGGCGATGCTGCGCGCGCTGCCCGCCGACGAACGCCGGGTGCTGCTCGCCCACGAACACTCCCACCTGCGCCACCGCCACCACGCCTACACCCAGCTCGCCAGCCTCGCCGCCGCCGCCAATCCGCTGCTGCGGACACCCGCAGCCGCCGTGCGCCTCGCCGTCGAACGCTGGGCCGACGAGGACGCCGCCGCTATCGCCGAAGATCGGGCTGTGGTCGCCCGAGCCCTGGCCCGAGCCGGCCTCGCCCGCACCAGCACACTGGCCGCTCCGACCGTGGCGCTCGGCGCCGTGCACACCGACCTCGCCCACCGAGCGCGGGCCTTGCTGGACCCGCCCCCGAAACCGCGGCCGGCCCTGGCGATTGCCCTCGCCGCGCTCGTCCTGGCCACCGCAGCCGCCGCGGTCGACACCGCCCATACAACCGAAGGCCGGTTTGAACGCGCGCAGGCAACCTACGCGCACCGATCCTGACCGGTCGCCAGACAGCCCGCGACATCCCGCTCGCAGATCTGCATTCAGAGCGCCCGAGGATAGGACTGTCCGGCTCGCGGCTCCCCGCATCCCGCCCGGCCGCGTTGTCGTCAGTCGGCGCCCAGCACCAGGGCGCCTTCCTCCTCCGCCTTGCCGGACCGGGCACGGATGAGCCGCTCACTGATCGAACGCCCTATCCTCGGGCGCTCTCAGTCGATGTCGGCTGGACGGAACCGCGGCCGTACCTGCTGGGGAAAGGCCGGGTCCTGCGGATCGATGTTTCTGATGGCTCCGTCGTCGACACCGCCGCGTTGGATGTCACTGCGCGTCACTGTCAGGTAGCCAACCAGGCTAACAATCACAACGAAAGCGGTGAGGGCGACCAGGCCGTCGCCGAGGCCCACACCGGACCTTTTCGCCGGCTTGCCGAGCCAGTCGGCGAACGAGGCACCCAGCGGCCGGGTCACTACGTAGGCGAACCAGAAGGCGACGACCTCGTTCAGCCCGAACCGCCACCAGGCGACCACCGGCACCAAAATGATCACTGCGAACAGGATGCCTGAGGGCAGATAGCCAAAGCGCAAGGAGTCCGCGGTGAGATCGCCGGCGGCGGTGCCCAGCGCGAAGGTCGCGAGCACGGTCAGCCAGTAGTAGGTCTCCCGGCGGCGGGTCACGATGCTGTGGATCGACAGCGTTCCCTCACTGCGGTGCCACATGTAGAAGACAGCCGCGAGGAGCACGAGGTAGAGGACCGTCGAACCGATGTGGCCGATGGGTGGCCCGTCGGCGACCATGGTGCCGAAGACCGCGACCATCATCACCGCGAACCAGTAGACGGGAGCGGAGTAACTGCGGACCCGGAACTGCAACCAGAGTGCGAACGTGAAGCCGAGGAGGCCGATCGCGCCCGCGAGCACCAGGTTGACGTGCGCGAGGTAGTCCGAGGCCGCCTCGCCCATGCCCGTCGTCAGAATTTTGACGACCCAGAACAATGCTGTGATCTCCGGAACCTTGGGAGCGAGGGGCTCGCGGCTGCGGGTCTGGCTGTCCGGCAAAGGAGGCATCGCTGTCTTTCTGGATCGGCGGCGGGGGCACTTCAGGCAGCCAACATGGCTGCTACAAACTACTACAGGCGGAGTAGGTTGACGGATGTGACAACCCGATCGGGTGACGGGCCGCGGCGCCGGCCCGGACAGCTGGAAGCTGAGGTGCTGGCGGTGTTGTGGGCCGCCGAAAGGGCGATGTCGCCGGGTGAGGTACAGACCGCCATCGGCGGGGGCCTGGCCTACACGACGGTGATGACCATCCTCAACCGGCTGCACGCCAAGGGCGTGGTGACCCGGACGGCGGACGGGCGCACGTTCGTCTACCAGCCTGCGCAGAGCACGGCCGAGTTCACCGCCCAGCGGATGCGCGGGCTGCTGGAACAGGTCGACGATCCAGCCGGGGTGCTGGCCCGGTTCGTCGACACGCTGAACCCCGGCGAGGAGCAGGTGCTGCGCGATCTGCTCGACCGGCCCCGGCCGGAGAGCTGACCGGTGCGGCTGGCTATCTGCCTGGCCGGCGCGGCGGCGCTCGTGCTGCTGGCGGTCGCCCGGCCGGCGGCCCGGCGCCTGCCGCCCCCACGAGCGGCGCTCCTGCTGGCCGCAGCCGCCCTCGGCACCGCGGCGGTGTGGATCGTGGTTGTCGGTCTGCTGACGCTTCTGTTGGTCGGGCAGGTGCCACCGGTCGCGGCGCTCGGCCGCTGGTCGGCCAGCCTGGTCGGTGCCGGCGACCCGGTACCACCGGCGGCTTCGGTTGCGGCGTGGGTCGCCGTCGCGGTGGGAGTGGCCGGGTGCGGCACGCTGGCATGGCGGCTGGCCGTCGAGGCACGCCGCTGGCTTCCCGCCTACCGGCACGCCGCGTGCGCCGGGACGCTCGTCGTCATTGACGATCCCACCCCCGCCGCGGTGGCGGTGCCCGGCTGGCCGGGACGGATCGTGGTCAGTTCCGGGATGCTCAAGGCATTGCCCCCTGCCGAACAGCGGGTGTTGCTGGCCCACGAACGCTGCCACCTTGACCACGCGCACTGGCTCTTCCGGTTCGCGGTGCGGCTGGCCGCCGCGACCTGCCCGCTGACCCGGCCGCTGGTGGCTGCCTGCGACCAGGCTCTGGAGCGGTGGGCGGACGAGACGGCCGCTGCCGCGACCGGCGATCGACGGCTGACCGCGCAGGCCGTCGCCCGTGCTGCCCTCGCCCGGCACGACAACGCCCTGACCACGGCGGGTTTCACCGACGGGCAGGTCTCCGCCCGGATCGAGGCGTTACTGGCACCGCCGCCCCGAGGGCGCTGGGCCCCCGCCGTCGTGCCGCTGCTCCTGCTGACCATGGCCGCCGCATGCGCGTTGAAAGCCGGACATGATGTCAACGAACTGTTCGAAGCCGCCGAAAACGCGATCCGTTCCCGATCATGAAAAGCAGGGTGCCTCCCTCCTCCGCCTCGCGATGCACGCT
The DNA here is from genome assembly GCF_917627345.1 of Protofrankia sp. CiP3. Taxonomy (NCBI): domain Bacteria; kingdom Bacillati; phylum Actinomycetota; class Actinomycetes; order Frankiales; family Frankiaceae; genus Protofrankia; species Protofrankia sp. CiP3. The sequence goes on from NZ_CAKJTM010000108.1 coordinate 10,983, forward strand.
CCCCAGCCCCACTTCCTGATCAACGGCCCTGTTGCCGTGCGCTCTTGCGCCGGCGGCGCCGTATGCATACTGGCGGCTGTGGAGGGATCGCGGGTGCTGATCGTGGAGGACGACCCGGCGTTGCGCGGTGTCCTGGCCCGCGGCCTGCGTGAGCAGGGCGCGGTCGTGACTGCGGTGGCCGACGGGTCGTCCGCCCTGTCGCGGTTCACCGACGACAGCGGTTTCGACGTGGTCGTGATGGACGTGGGCCTGCCGGATTCTGACGGCCGGGACGTGTGTCAGGCCCTGCGTGCGCGTGGTGTGCACGTCCCGGTCCTGTTCCTCACCGCGAGGGGGAATATCACCGACCTTGTTTCGGGTTTCGCGGCCGGCGGGGATGAGTACGTCGCGAAGCCGTTCCACTTTGCTGAGCTCGTGGCCCGGTTGGGGAGCCTGCTGAGACGGGCCAGGCCCTCGCCTGTCTCGGTGTCTGGCGGTCTGCGTCTGGACCCGCGCGGCCATGTACTGGCCGCCGCGACCACGAACGTGCGTCTGACCCCGACGGAGTACCGAGTCCTTGCCCGGCTGATGGCGTCGCCCAGCGAGGTGGTGAGGCGGCGGGAGCTGGTGGACGCGGGTTGGCCCACCGGGGCGATCGTCTACGACAACACCCTGGATCAGTATGTCGCGAAGCTTCGCCGCAAGTTGGCGCTGGTGGACGATTCGCGGGCAATCACGACTGTCCATGGTGTCGGGTACCAGTTCACGTGAGAGGGCCTTCGACGCTGCGGGGCCGGATCGCGGTGGTGGCGGTCGTGACCACCGCGGGCTGGCTCACGGCGCTGACCGTGGCGTTCAATGCCGCGCTCAGCGCGCAGCTGCGGCAGCAGGCCGACACTGTGCTGCGGACACGGGCAGAGGCTGTCGCCAGCACCGTCGAGGTCTTCACCGGCGGTGTGGTCTCCATCCGTGACGTAGGCGATGACAGCGCGATCGATACCGGAACGTGGATCTTCGCGGGTGGCCGGGCGGTGGAGGAGCCACCCGGCGGGGCCGCGTTACTGGGCCAGGCCAGCGCCCTGACCGGCATGGGCGAGCGGACAGTGACGACGGATGGCGCCTCTCCGGTCCGGTTGTTCGCGCTACCGGTGACATTGCAGGGCCGGCAGGCGGCCACCGTCGTCGTCAGCCTGTCGCTGGCCCCCTACCGGCAGACCGAGAAGATCGCTGTCGTCGGCAGCCTGCTGCTGGCTCTGCTCCTGCTCGTCGGCGTATACCTGGTGATACGGGTCAGCACCGACCGTGCGTTGCGCCCGGTCGAGGAGATGACCGAGCAGGCAGGCCGGTGGAGCGCGGATGCCTCCGACCACCGGTTCGGAGCCGCGCCCAGACCGGCCGAACTCGCCCGGCTCGCCGCGACGCTCGACAGTCTCCTGGACCGAGTCAGCGCGGTTCTGCGCCACGAGCAGGCGTTCAGCGATCACCTGTCACATGAACTGCGTACCCCGCTGGCCGCCATGGTCGCCGAGATCAGCCTGCTGCAGAGCCGGCCACGCGAAGTGGCCGAGTTCGACCGGGCACTGCCCCCGATCGCCGACGCGGCGAACCGGATGACGGTCATCCTCGACACCCTCATGGCCGCCGCCCGCACGGGCGTTGGTGGACTGCCCGACCGGTGCGACGTCGGCGAGGTGGTGCAAGGACTTGCCAGGCGGTGGAGTGCCCCGCCGGAACTGGTGATGTCGGTGCCCGCCAGCACGCTTGCGGGGGTGGATGCCGGCCTGCTCGAGCGGATGTTGTCGCCGGTGCTGGACAACGCCCGCCGCTACGCACACACCCAGGTGCACGTGGTGGCATGGGTCGTCGCCGGCCAGCTCCGCATCGACATCCGTGACGACGGACCCGGGCTTGGCGCCAACACGGCGGCGCACCTGTTCGAGCCGGGCTGGCGCGCGGACCCGCACGACGGCCACGACGGGGCGGGGCTTGGACTGGCGCTTGTCCACCGCCTCGCAGCCGCTGCCGGCGGGAGCGTACGGGCTTTTGACGGCGGGCCCGGCGCGGCTGTTGAACTGTCGCTGCCCGGAGCGTGACACGCCTCTGACGCCGATGTGGTCAGGATTTGTTCAGGCCTGCTGAGCCACCGTGGCAGCATGACGACTCCTACGCGCCTCGCCGTGAACGACGACAGTTCCCCGGCATCGTTGCGAGGCCGGCAGATGCTCAGCAAAGTCCCAGAAGTCACCATCTACTTCTGGATCATCAAAGTGCTCTGTACGACAGTTGGTGAATCGGCCGCCGACTTCCTCAACGTCAACCTGAACCTTGGCCTGACGGGTACATCCGTCGTCACCGGCGTCCTGCTCACCGTCGCTCTGATCTTCCAGTTCAGAACGCACCGCTACATACCGGGCATATACTGGCTGACGGTAGCGCTCGTAAGCGTCTTCGGCACACTGGTGACCGATAACCTCACGGACAGCGTCGGCGTGCCACTCGAAACAAGCACCCTGATCTTCGGCGCCCTGCTTGCTCTCTCCTTCCTCGCATGGTATCTGACCGAGAAGACGCTCTCCATTCATTCCATCTTCACCAGACGACGAGAAGCATTCTACTGGCTTACAATTCTCGTCACCTTCGCGCTCGGTACGGCAACCGGCGATCTCATGGCCGAGGTGCTCGGGATCGGCTACCTGATGACGGGAATCATCGTGGTATCGCTGATCGCCATCATGGCGATTGGGTGGCGATTCGGGCTCGATCCGATTCTTTCCTTCTGGATCATCTACATCATGACCCGCCCGCTTGGAGCGTCGATCGGCGACTACCTCTCTCAGTCACCAGGGGAGGGTGGCCTGGGCCTGGGTGCGACGGTGACGAGCTTCATTTTTTCGGCCGGCATTCTCGGCATCGTCGTTTATTTCTCGGTGACGAAAGCCGATGTCATCCCGAGTGCGTCTGCTGTTGACACTGACGAGACCATGCGACGAGGAGCACCGTGGCAAACAGTCATCGTCGTGGCGCTTGTTCTTGCTACCGCAGGAACGGGCTACTTCCTGCGCAAGTCCTCCCTTCAAAAAGACACGTCAGACTCGGCTCCCGTCACGCAGCCGACCCCCTTCGAGGGGCAGCCAATACAGCCGGCCCCCTTCGGGAACCAAATAGCACAGCCGGCCCCCAGCAGGGGCCAGACAGCACAATCCTCGCCCCTCGGCGACCTCTCGAAGTTCCGAAAAATCACACAGGACACGCTGGATCTCCTGAACGCCGGCAACCAGTCTGGCGCCACGGCCCGCATCACTGATCTCGAAACCGAATGGGACAAAGGCGAAGCACGCCTGAAACCGAAGGACAAAGCCACCTGGACCAAGATCGATGGAAAAATTGATACGGTGCTGCGCGCACTCCGAGCAACGAGTCCCAACTCGGACGGAGAGAGGACCGCGCTAACCGCGTTGCTCACCGCGCTCGGCCCCGAATGACCATGAACCTTTCCGTATAGCGATTCGTCGCGGTAGGTAGCTGACTGTCTGGTAGATCGGGCGGAGCGCCACCTCCGCCCCCGGCTTAGTGGTCGCCGCCGGAAGTTGTT